>NZ_DALYOQ010000002.1:72769-135479 GCF_031974595.1 Pantoea sp. CTOTU46764
TGGCGGTGCAGGCGATTTCGCCGTTTGATATCGCGCTGTGGGATATGAAAGCGCGTCGCGCCAGGCTGCCGCTGTCTAAGCTGTTGGGTGCACATCGCGATTCCGTGCAGTGCTACAACACTTCCGGCGGATTCCTGCACACGCCTCTCGATCAGGTGATCAAAAACGTGGCGATTTCACGCGAAAGTGGCATTGGCGGCATCAAGCTTAAGGTCGGTCAGCCCAACACCGCTGAAGATCTGCGTCGATTAACCGCGGTGCGCCAAACGCTGGGCGATGATTTCCCGCTGATGGTTGACGCCAATCAGCAATGGGATCGCGAAACGGCGATCCGCATGGGGCGCAAGATGGAGCAGTTTAATCTGGTGTGGATTGAGGAGCCGCTGGATGCTTACGATGTCGAAGGCCACGCCGCGCTGACTGCCGCACTGGATACGCCCATCGCCACCGGGGAAATGCTCACCAGCTTCCGCGAGCATGAACAGCTGATTCTGGGTAATGCTAGCGACTTCGTGCAGCCCGACGCGCCGCGCGTTGGCGGCATCACGCCTTTCCTGAAGATCATGGATCTGGCAGCGCGGCATGGCCGCAAACTGGCACCGCATTTCGCGATGGAGATCCACATTCACCTGGCGGCAACCTACCCGATTGAACCCTGGCTGGAGCACTTCGAATGGCTCAATCCGCTGTTCAATGAGCAGCTGGAACTGCGCGATGGCCGCATGCTGATTTCCGATCGTCACGGTCTTGGTTTTAGCCTGAGCGAGCAGGCGCGACGCTGGACCACGCTGACGCACAGCGTTGGCAAGCGACCTTAGGCCAAGTCAGGCGGAATCGCGCCGTAATGCACCGCGAGCCACACTGTTGGGCCGCTGCTGTCCGTCCAGTTGACGCGATGGCGGCAGCCTGCGGGAATCTCCACAAAATCGCCAACCTGCAAATGACGCTCCTGCGCTTCCCCTTCCAGCTGCAATCCTGCCGATCCCTGTAAAATCATCACCCATTCACCTTGCGTCTGGCAGTACCAGAAATCCGGTGGACTGGCTTGCCCGGTGGAAACGATGCGTTCGATGTGTAGATTGGGCTGCGTTAGCAGCGCTTCGAACGTCTCTGCGCTGCCGTTCTGTGCGGCGGCGGGAAAATCGCGAAACAGGTTAGTTATCATCGCGCGAGCTCGACATTTGATGAAATCAGCTCGCACTGTAACGCAGGCTTCACCCAGAAGGCTCACAGAATTTCGCGCCGCCGATTGACGCGCTGCACGCAAATCACCATCATCCTGGCCACGAATGGCTACATGGAGCGTGAAGGTGTCGGAACTCAGTAATGCATTGCTAGAAGAGATTGTCAGCGAAGTTCGCCCGCTCACCCAACAGGGGAAAGTGGCGGATTATATTCCGGCGCTGGCCGACGTGGATGCCGACCAGCTCGGCATCGCCATTTGCACGCCTGACGGACGCTGTTTTCAGGCCGGCGATGCCGCGACACGTTTCTCCATCCAATCAATTTCCAAAGTATTGTCACTCAGCGTGGCGCTCACCTTGTATGAGGATGGTGAAATCTGGCAACGCGTCGGCAAAGAGCCGTCCGGCCAGGCGTTCAATTCGCTGGTGCAGCTGGAGCTGGAACAAGGCAAACCGCGCAATCCGTTTATCAATGCCGGTGCGCTGGTGATGTGCGATCTGCTGGAAAGCCGCCTGACAGCACCGCGTCAGCGCATGCTGGAAATTGTGCGTCGTCTGGCGCAGCAAAACGACATCAATTACGACCGCGTCGTCGCGCGCTCTGAATACGAACATTCGGCACGCAATGCCGCCATTGCCTGGCTGATGAAATCCTTTGGCAACTTCCATAACGATGTCAGCAAAGTGATGGAAACCTATTTTCACTACTGCTCGTTAGCGATGAGTTGTGAAGAACTGGCGCGCACCTTTCTCTATCTCGCCAATCAGGGCCGCACTCAGGATGATGAATCAGCGGTGATCTCACCGCGCCAGGCACGTCAGGTGAACGCCTTGATGATGACCAGCGGCATGTACGATGGTGCCGGAGAATTCGCCTGGCGCGTGGGTATGCCAGCGAAGTCGGGCGTCGGCGGCGGCATTGTTGCGGTGATCCCTGGCGACATGAGTATCGCAGTCTGGTCGCCCGCGCTGGATCATTCGGGTAACTCCTTAGCAGGCACCGCGCTGCTGGAGAAACTTACCGAACGACTGGGAAGATCGATTTTTTAAGGCGCCTTAAATCACCGTACAAGCGGTAGCGGAGGGATTGAACGCGTACTTTGTATCCAGGTGCGCATGAATGCGCACCCTACAACCCCCCCGTAGGGTCGCCATTCATGGCGACCACGTCATATTGTTTCCACTCTGTATTTAACAGGTTGCATTAACGTTAACGGCCACATCTCTTTAAGTGATTATTTTCAAAAGGTGCGAATTTTTACTTAAATAACCTCTATTTTTTTAACCCACCAACGGCATTCGCGTTACACTTCCGCCTCATTTACGGAATCATCCACTAGCAACCATGACGTTTACACATCACTTCCGCCAGCGTTTCACTGCCTGCGTCGCCATTGTGGCGGTGCTGCTGCTGTTCGTCGCGCCGATTGTGTCAAAAACGTTGATGGAGCGTCAAAGCCAGCTGCTGGCGATGCCGCAGCACAGCATGATGGATAGCTCGATGAGCCATCATTCAATGATGATGGCCGATATGCCGATGCCCGGCATGAGCCATCACATGATGGACGACGGCGAGTTTGCCTGCGGCTACTGTGATCTGCTGGTGCATGTCCCGCTATTGATGTGGGTGTTTATTCCGTTCATCTGGCTGATCATGGTGATCTCACGCGCCCCGCCGCTGCCCCGCGTGGTTGCGCCGATTGTGCGTCGCTTTAGCAGCATTCACCGTCCGCGCGCCCCGCCTGCACCGCTTTCCTGCTGACCTCATTTATTGCAGCGCACGCTCGGCTTGAGCGATGTGCTAAGACAATTTCTTTTTGGAAGGAAGACGGCTTTGTCTGCTGCTCACTCTGCAGCACCGCGCGGCGCGGTGCTTAATTTACTACGTCGCTTACATTTTTATATTGGTCTGTTTGTCGCCCCGTTCATCTTCGTTGCGGCGCTCAGCGGCACGCTTTATGTGTTAACGCCTCAGTTGGAAAACCTGATTTATGCCGATGCGCTAACTGCTGAACCACATGGCAACGCGCAGCCGCTGTCCGCGCAAATCAGCGCGGCCCGCGCCTATGCGGGAGAGAATCATCACATTTACGCGGTGCGTCCTGCGCCGCACGCAACGGACACCACGCGGGTGCAATTCAGCGACGCAACGCTCGGTGCATCGCTGTCGCGTGCGGTATTTATCGATCCTTATAGCCTGAAAGTGAAAGGCGATATGCCGGTTTACGGCACCAGCGGCGTATTGCCGTTGCGCACCACCATCGACTTGCTGCACAGCAGCCTGCTGCTCGGCGATTTCGGTCGCAACTACAGCGAACTGGCGGCGTCCTGGCTGTGGGTGGCGGCGCTGGGTGGCGTGGTGCTGTGGCTGGGAACGCGTCCGAAACGGAAGCTTAAACAGCCGCGCAGTGGCTTCGCCTTCAGCCGACACTGGCACATTACACTTGGTCTGACGCTGGCAATCGGTTTAGTGTTCTTCTCGGTGACCGGCCTGACGTGGTCGCAGTGGGCGGGCGGCAATATCGATCGCATGCGTACTGAACTGAACTGGCTGACGCCACAAGTCAATACCTCGCTGAATAGCGATGCGCCTGCTGCACCAGCCGATCCGCACGCCGAGCATAGGGCGGATATGTCGGGCATGAGCATGCCGATGTCATCCATGACCAAACCGGCGGCGGCGCCCGCCAAACCGGTGCGCAATAACGCTGCCGATGCCGACTGGGATCGCGTGCTGAACGCGGCGCGTCAGGATGGACTGAGTGCAGCGAAGCTTGAATTGCGTCAGCCGAAAAGCGCCGACAAAGCGTGGGCGGTGACGGAAATCGACCGCAGCTGGCCAACGCAAGTGGATGCGGTGTCGGTGAATCCGCAGGACTTTAGCGTGGTGGATCACGTCTACTTTGCCCGTTTCCCGCTGGTGGCGAAGCTGACGCGCTGGGGTGTGGATGCGCACATGGGCGTGCTGTTTGGATTGCCCAATCAGCTGCTGCTGGCGTTCTTTGGCCTTGGTTTATGCAGCATGATTGTGCTCGGTTATCGCATGTGGTGGATTCGCCGGCCAAAAGATGTCGAAGCGAATCCAGCACAAACCCTGACCGAAACCTGGATGGCGTTGCCGCATTACGCCAAAGGTGCGTGGTTAATGTTGGCGCTGGCGTTGGGTTACGCGCTGCCGGTGATGGGCGCGAGTTTGCTGGCGTTCCTGCTGCTGGATATTCTGCGCTGGCGTAAACAGCAACGCGCGCCGCTTGATGAAGCCGCGCTGCTGGCCTCACAGCAATCTCCGCTGGGCATTATTCGCGCACGCTTTGCCGTGAAGCGTAAAGAGATGCGCTATTTCCTGCGCGGTTTGTTCATCCTGGCGCTGATTGTCGGCACGGTGATGAGCAATGCGATTATCGGCGGCGTTATCGATCAATATGGCATTCCGTTCAGCCATTGGTCGCTGACTATGTACATCACGCAGAGCTTTATGATTGCGTTGTACACCACGGTGTTTACCGCGCTGACGTCAATTCCGCTGTGGTATTTCTTCCTCGGCGAAAAGGATGACCGAGGCTAATTTCGTAGGGTCGCCATTCATGGCGACCTTTTTTACCACCTGCACCGCCCTTAAAAATCCGCTTTCAACACCACGCGATAGTTCGCTTTCCCGGCACGCAGATGTTCCAGCGCTTCATTCACCTGCGACATCGGGAACGCTTCCACTTGCGGCGCAATATCAGTACGCGATGCCAGCTTCAGCAACGCCCGCAATTGGCCCGGTGAACCGGTTGACGATCCGGTTAACGCACGGTCACCAACAATCAAACTGAACGCCGGCACTTCAAACGGCTTCATCACCGCGCCAACAGTATGGAACGCGCCACGGCGCGCCAGCGCCTGATAGTACGGCTTCCAGTCCAGATCCACCGCCACGGTGCTGATGATCAGATCAAACTGCCCGGCCAGCGCGCTCAGCGCCTGCGGATCACGGCTGTTCACTACCCGATCGGCGCCCATCGCTTTAATCGAATCGGTTTTTGCGGCAGAGGAACTGAACGCCGTAACGTGCGCACCCATCGCCCGCAGCAGTTTGATCGCCATATGCCCCAGACCGCCAATGCCGATCACGCCGACGCGGCTGGTGGCGGAGATGTTGTGCATTAACAGCGGTTTAAACACGGTAATACCGCCGCAGAGTAACGGCCCAGCGGTGGCGATATCCAGCGCGTCCGGCAGTGGGATCACCCATTGCCAGTTAGCGCGCAGATGACTGGCAAAGCCGCCGTGATTATTGATGGTAGAGGTTTTACCGTTTTCGCAGTTCACCTGATCGCCTTCGATACAGGCATCGCAGTGCTGGCAGCTTTTCGCTGTCCAGCCAATGCCCACGCGCTGGCCGATGTGCAGCCCTTTGTTTTGCGCCGCATCACCCAAAGCCACCACACGACCAATCACTTCGTGACCCGCAATCAGCGGATAGCGCGAGCCGCCCCATTCGTTATCGATCATCGATAAATCGGAATGGCAGACGCCGCAATAATCTACCGCAACCTGCACATCCTCAGCGGCCAGTGGACCGGCATCGTATTCGTAAGGCACCAACGCCTCACCCGCTTGCAGAGCGGCATAGCTGGAAATTTTCATTGCTGTCCTCGAGTTGGGTTGGGTGACAGCAGTTTATCAAAGCGATGCGTCATTATATGCCGAACAATCAGGGGATTAAGGCTGAGGATGCTGTATGGGAGGGAGGTGCGATAGGTAAATTGGTGCGCAGTAATGCGCACCGTTTGACGTATTAAAAATCGGCTTTCAACACTACACGGTAATTGGCTTTACCCGCGCGTACGTGATCCAACGCTTCGTTGATTTTGGACATCGGGAACTCTTCCACCTGTGGCGCGATATCCGCACGCGATGCCAGTTTCATCAGTGAACGCAGCTGGCCTGGTGAACCGGTAGAAGAACCGGTCACCGCGCGATCGCCCATAATCAGGCTGAACGCCGGCACTTCAAACGGCTTCATTACTGCGCCGACGGTGTGGAATTTACCGTGCGGTGCCAGCGCCTGGAAGTACGGTGCCCAATCGAGATCGACGGCTACCGTGCTGATGATCAAATCAAATTGCCCAGCCAGCGCGTTCAGCGCCTGTGGGTCGCGGCTGTTAACCACGCGGTCCGCGCCCATCGCTTTGATCGACTCGGTTTTGCTGGCGTTGGAGCTGAATGCCGTCACTTCTGCACCCATCGCACGCAGCAATTTAATCGCCATGTGGCCCAGGCCGCCAATGCCGATCACGCCAACGCGGCTGGTTGCGGTGACATGATGCATCAACAGCGGTTTAAATACGGTGATGCCGCCACACAGCAGTGGACCCGCCGAAGTGTAATCCATCGCTTCCGGCAGCGGGATCACCCATTGCCAGTCGGCACGCAGATGGCTGGCAAAACCGCCTTTATTCATGATGGTTGGCACCGAACCGTTTTCACAGTTGACGTGCTCGCCATTGATACAGGCATTACAGTGCTGACAGCTTTTCGCTGTCCAGCCGATGCCCACGCGCTGGCCCACTTTCAAACCTTTGTTTTGCGCCGCGTCGCCTAAGGCGCTGATGCGACCAATCACTTCATGGCCGGCAATCACCGGGAACGAGGAGATGCCCCACTCGTTATCAATCATCGACAAATCTGAGTGACAAACACCGCAGTAATCGACCTCAACCTGCACCTCTTCAGCAGCCAGTTCACCAGCTTCGTACTCGTGAGGCACCAGCGCTTCACCCGCGTTCAAGGCGGCATAACTTTTGATTTTCATTACTGTCCTCTGTATCCAGGTTTTTGACAGGGCAAGTCTAGCAGAGCGTGTTTCCCGCTCTTGACCATAAATCCGTCACTTAGCCGCTTTAACGCGTTAAAACCGCTGAAAAGCATCAAGGGTTAAAGCGGATCATGATAAATCGGCGTGCGATAGGCGACGCGCGCCTCTTCAATCAGTTGGCTGGCGGTTACCGTCGGCGGCAAGCGCGTTAGCACTCTGTTCGCTTGCCAGTAACACAACACCATTAATTCATCGGATTCGCTCTCCGCCATCTCCAGCAGCCGCTCACGCAGAGTGGGAACGTCCAGCGTTTCATGTTCGTCCATTAACTCAACAATGGTTTCGTTGAGAACCTGATGAATGATTTTCCAGGAGAGATTGGCAAACACATTGAACCTCGATGCTCTTAACGTTTGGCTCCAGGCAAATGAACTAAAAATGCTACAAGTAAGAAGATTGAAACAGGATTAACTATAGCCGCTTATTTTCTGTGCAAAGCCGCTGCGGGCCGAGTTTCTTGTAGCTCGCGGATCTATAAAACGATTTTTCTTTCGTCACATTTGCAGCCCGCGAATGGCTTTGTAACAAAAAAGCATAAGCCCGCGCTGGCTGTCCGCGCAGCGCTTTGCCAAAGTAAGGCAACTTTTATCGTTGCAAAAGGGAATTACCATGAGCCAATCCACCGCATTACACGCCGATCCGCTGGTTTGGGGCCACGGCCCGAAAGTGTTTGAAGTCTTTCTGGAACCGACATGCCCGTTCTCCGTTCGCGCATTCAACAAGCTCGACGCGCTGCTGCAATTAGTGGGCGAAGAGAAGATGACGTTAAAAATCCGTTTGCAATCACAGCCCTGGCATATGTATTCGGGCGTGATTGTGCGCTACATCCTTGCCGCCTCAACCTTGCCGGAAGGCAAAGCGGCCGCCAAAAAGGTGCTGCAAGCGGTGGCCGATCATCGTGAAGAGTTCGAGTTTATCGATCACAGCCACGGCCCGAATATGGACGCGACGCCGAATCAGATTCTCGATCGTCTTGAGCATTACAGCGGCGTTAACGCACGCGAACCGTTCCTGCGTGCCGAACTGCAAAATGAGATCAAATGGCACAGCAAATATTCGCGGCAAAATGGCATCCACGTTTCACCAACCTTCATCACCAATGGTTTAGTGCAGCTGGATATCGGCAGCGGCGACGAGATTGAATCCTGGGCCAAACGCATTCTCGCCTAAGCGCGTCGGCCCGTTGCGGCGGGCCTTTGGTATGATTTCGCAATAGATTTTCGCTTGCACTGCTTGCCTCAATTCCGATAATCGCTATCTACCTAATTATATAGCGATAAACGAAATGCGATTTACTCACCTCACCGCGCTGCTGCTCACAGCGGGCGCGGGCTTGAGTCTGCATGCACAAGCGAACACCGATATCCGCGTGGCCTACGCCGGTTCGATGGGCAAAGTGATGGACCAATCATTAGGTCCGGCCTTTGCTAAGCAAAATAACGGCACGTACGAAGGTCAGGGCCAGGGCGCCTATGGCATGGCACGTTTGCTGGCGAGCAAAAAAATCACCGCCGATGTGTTTGTTTCCATCACGCCGGGGCCGATGCAGATCCTGAAAGATGCTGGATTGATTGATGATGCGATACCGGTGGCGAGCACCAGCATGGTGGTGGCGTATAGCCCGAAAGGAAAATACGCGCAGCAGTTCGCGCAGGCCAAAGGTAGCGACGCCAGCTGGCTGAAAGTGCTGGCAACACCGGGCATTAAGTTTGGCCGCACCGATCCGATCAACGACCCTAAAGGCCAGAACATCATCTTTACCCTGCTGCTGGCCGAGAAGTATTACCATCAGCCGGGCATCGCCGATAAAATTATGGGCGGCTATCAAAATCCGGCACAAACCCATCTGGAAGGCGGCCTGCTAACACGGCTGGAAAGCGGCCAGGTTGATGCCGCCGCCGGTTACGAGAGCGAAGTGATCTCCGCGCATCTGCCCTATGTGGCGCTGCCCGACGAGATTAATCTGAGTAATCCGGCAATGGCGAAGCAGTGGTACAACACGGTGAGTTTCAGCGTGAAAGACGGCGCGGGCAAAGACACAGTGCTACACACGCAGCCGCTGGTTTACTACGCCGCCGTGTTGAAGAACGCCCCGCACGGTGCTGCCGCCGGCAAAGCCTTTGTCGATTTTATGCTGAGTCAGCCGGGACAGGCGCTGTTTAAACAGAATGGCTATGCCGCGCCGAAAGGCAGTTCGATCTACCCTTGATGAAAACCCGTCACGCCACCGCGCTATGGCTGTCACTGCCAGCACTGCTGTTGCTGGCGGTGCCTTTTCTCACGCTGATTGGCGTCACTAACTGGCAGCATCTGCAGCTGGCGTGGGGCGATGGCAATGCTATCGCTACGTCGCTGGGTTTGGGTGTGATCGCGCTATTGCTGATTTTTGTCAGTGGATTGCCGCTGGCATGGTGGCTGTCGCAGGCGCGCGGTCGGATGCGGTTAATCGTCGAACTGCTGGTGATGATCCCGCTGCTGACGCCGCCGCTGGCGATGGGGATTTTGTTGGTAAGCGCTTACGGGCCGTATAGTTTGCCGGGTGAACTGTTGGAGAAGTTTGGCTGGACGCTGGTGAATAATCCGGCCGCGTTTATTCTGGCGCAATGGTACGGCGCGTTGCCCTACTTCGTCACCACCGCACGTTCGGCGTTTGCCGGTGTGCCAAAGCCGATTCTGGAAGCGGGCCGCACGTTGGGCGCGTCGCCGTGGCAGCGTTTTTGGCGTCTATCGATCCCGCTTGCTGCGCCGGGGCTGGCAACCGCCAGCGCACTGGCGTGGGCGCGTGCCATGGGCGAGTTTGGCATCGTGATGATCTTTGCCTGGTTCCCGCAGGGCATGCCGGTTCAGCTATATAACAACCTGCAAAATAATGGCATCGACGCGGTGTATGTGCTGCTGTGGTTGCTGCTGCTGTTTACGTTGCCGATGCCGCTGATCTGTTTTGCGCTGTCACGCCGCATGTCGCCATGAATGGCGACCCTAGACTTTGTTTATAACGCTTTCAGTGCATCCATCGCACAGGCTTCATCCAGATTGCCGCCCGGTGCGCCGCCGATGCCGATTGCGCCAATTACCTGATCGCCGCTTTTCACCGGCACACCACCCGCCAACAGCAGGAAGCCAGGAATATCACGCATATTCTGCGCACCAGCATTATTCTGCGCCGCTTCCATTACTTTACCGCTTGGATTTTTGGTGCTAAGCGCGGTGTAGGCTTTCATCTGGCTGGCTTCCACGGTGTGCGGACCGGCGTTATCCATGCGCTGCACCGCTTTTACCACTCCAGCACGATCAACCACGGTGACCGCAACGTTGTAGTTTTTCGCTGCGCACGACTGAATCGCGGCGCTTGCCAGCTTCTGTGCGTCAGCCAGTGAAAGGTTGGATTCAGTTAATGCAGCGTGGCTGCCAAAGGAAACAAAGGCCGCCGCAGCGGCAATCAGAGAAAGGCGGATGTTCATGTGTCACTCCTGTTTAATAGTGAGTGACACTTTAAAGTGCGGCAGAGAAAAGAAATATTCGGGCGATTACCCGTTCATCCTGGTAGTTATACCTGGTTCAGCTGCTGCCAGGCGTGAATCAATTGCGCGAGATTATTGAGTTCCAGCTTGGCGAACACTGCCGCGCGGTGCGCTTCCACGGTACGCGGCGACAGCGATAAATCACGCGCGATCTCTTTGCTGGTTTGCCCGGCAATCATCATTTGCATTACTTCAGTTTCACGCGCCGATAATAGCGCAAACCGCGCCTGCAAACCCTGCTGCGACTGCCAGCGCTCGGCACGTTGTTCACTCTCATTGAATGCCAGATGAATGGTTTCCAGCAGCGGTTCTATATCCAGCGGCTTGGTGTAAAACTCAAACGCGCCCTGACGAAATGCGCGACGACAGGCATCAATGGTGCCGTGACCAGTCATGATGATCACCGGCAGCAGCGGATGGCGATCGCCCTGTTCCGCCAGCCAGCTCAGGCCGCTAATGCCCGGCATGCGCACATCCAGCAGCAAGCAGCCGCGCAGCGGTTCCTGCGCTTGCGTGGCCGCTTCAAATGCGGCCAGATCGGCAAAATCGGCCACGTCATATTCCAGCGTTTTAAGTAAAAAACCGAGCGATTCACGCACAGACAAATCATCATCCACTAACCAAACCTTTGCGACCATTCCGTTACTCCGCCAGTTGGAAAATTAAGGTAATCTCCGCGCCGCCTGCAGCGCGATTTGCCAGCCGCAGCTGGCCGTTCATGCGTAACATCAAGTTCTCGACCAACGTCATGCCTAATCCCATGCTATTGGCGCGCGTGCTGTAAAACGGCATGCAAGCCTGCGCTAATCCTTCCGCAGAGAAGCCGGGACCGTTATCACTGATGATGATTTTGATGCCCTGTGGAACATGCTCCGATGCAATGTTCACCCATGCATCGGGACGTCCGTGCTGCATGTGAATGGCGTTTTGCAACAGGTTGTGGAACACCTGTTCCAGCCACTGTGGATCGCTTAGCACTTTCGCCTGACCGTGCTGGAACTGCTGACGCAGCGCGACATCGCCATCATCCAGTTCCTGTTGCAACAGCACTGTTACGCGCCGCCAAACCGCTTCCGGATTCACAGCGCTCATCGCTACCGGGCGTTCGCTCACGATGTCGCGAAAACGCTGCAGCATCGCCGCGAGGCGTTCGGTTTGCAAACTCATCGCGTTGAGCGCCTGTGGCAGATTTTCGTGTTTACCCTGCCTCAACAGTAACTGACTGCTATGCAACCAGGTGTTGATGGCGGTCAGCGGCTGATTGATTTCATGAATGATGCCCGCAGTGAACTCGCCCAGCGCTTCACGCCGCGTACGCTGGAAATAGTCCGCACGCAGGCGCATCTCCACATGCTGACGCCATTGACGCAACAGCCACCAGCCCAAGCCGCCAATCACCAGCCACAACAGCAGCGCCAGCGTAAATGGCAGCATATGCAGCGAACGCCAGTCGGGATTGGCGCTGCCTTTCAGCAAGAACGGCTGATAGTGATTGATGAACGGCCGCTGCCATTGCCAACGCGCCGAGTCCGAATAGTTCGCTGTCTGCATCGCAGGCGGAGCGTGGATATGAAACGCCAACGCCAGCGCTACATCTGAGGTTTGCAGGGCAAAGTGCAAATCGATCAGTATGCGAATTTGGCGGTAAGGATTGTAGAGCCAATAGCGTCCACCGCTCACTTCTTCAAAACGTGGCGCGGTTAACGGACGATTTACGGTGTGTTCCAGCAGGACAAGCTGCGGAAATTTGCTCTGCAAAGCAGCGAGATCCTCATCGCCATCAAGCAGCGGCAATAGCGTTTCATTCTGCGTTTGATAGGCGGCAAGGCGGTTAAATTGCTGATTAAATTGCGCCTCGCCCACACGTTGCTGCTGCAAAATTTGATCGGCAAATAACGCTATCAAGGTGATCAGCGTTAACAGTAGCCAGACCAGCCAATACCTTTTCATCCATGGTCGGTAAGTGTGCGGCATAGAATTCCGTGGTTATGCAGTAAAGAAGTACTCCAGCAAAGGAGGCCTGACTAAAGTCAAACGTTGTAACCCGCGCCGTATTGGGATTCAACGACTTTTCCCGGTCGGCTCGTGTTTTCAGAAGTGTGCCTGACGCGCGGTCGCTGCGATTCGGACCACCAAATACGACAGCACTGGCTTTGATTACGAGGAAATTAAGGGAAAACATGAGGTGCACCAGCTCGCTCATGGAGCTGGTGCAAACAGAAAGGAAGCTGTTATTAACTATTCCGATTTAAGTGACTACTCACAAATGCGCGACAGCGCGCTGAAAGCGGATCGCTGAACACTTGCTGTGGCGAACCGGCTTCTTCAATCTTGCCCTGATGCAGAAACACCGCTTTGTTCGAGACATCGCGCGCGAAGCCCATTTCATGCGTAACGATGATCATGGTGCGTCCCTCTTCTGCCAGACTGCGAATCACGCGTAACACTTCGCCCACCAGCTCGGGGTCAAGCGCTGACGTCGGCTCATCAAACAGAATCGCCTTCGGCTGCTGCGCCAGCGCACGAGCAATCGCCACGCGCTGTTGCTGACCACCCGAAAGCTGCGAAGGCCACGCGTTACGCTTCTCGTACAGACCCACTTTCTGCAGCAGCGCTTCGGCCTCTTCAATCGCCTCTTTGCTACTGCGCTTCTGCACATGAATCGGCGCTTCGATGATGTTCTGCAATACGGTTTTATGCGGCCACAGATTGAAGCTCTGGAAGACAAAACCGAGCTGCATGCGCATCAGCTTGATGCGGCGCTGCTGCTCGCGGCTGAGCTTCTCGTCGGGATTATCGATAGTGACCACTTCGTCACCCACCGCAATTTCCCCGCCCTGCGGCACTTCCAGGAACGGAATGCAGCGCAACAAGGTACTTTTGCCTGAGCCGCTGGCACCGATCAGCGAAATCACGTCGCCATCCTGCGCCGTCAGGCTGATATCGTGCAGCACTTCGTGCCCGCTATAACTTTTTCTGAGATGACTCAGGGCGATAGTGGGTTTACTCATGGACGTGCTCCAACGTGATAAGGGGACAAACGGCGCTCCAGCAGCGCCACCGCTTTACTCACCAGCACGGTCAGTAGCAGATAGATAATCGCCGCGCTGATAAACACCTCCAGCGCGCGGAAAGTTTCAGAGACAATGGAATCAGCAATGCCGGTCATCTCCATCAAGCTGATGGTGCTGACCAGCGAGGTGGATTTGATCATCGAGATAATTTCATTGCTGTAAGCCGGCAATGCCTGGCGCACCGCCAGCGGCAGCGTGATGCGACGCAGCGTGGTGAAGCGCGACATGCCGCTCACTTTGGCCGCTTCCAGCGACTGCACGCTCACCGCGTTGAGCCCGCCGCGCAGAATCTCCGAGGTGTAAGCCGCATCGTTAAGAATTAATGCAATCAAACCGCACCAGTAAGGATCGCGCAGCAGCGGCCAAAGCACGCTTTCGCGCACCGCTGGTAAGCTGCCGAGGCCGTAATAGATCATGAAGATCTGAATCAGCAACGGCGTGCCGCGAAATACCCAGACGTAGAAACGGGTAACGTAGCTGCCGAAGCGATTCTGGCGCAGCAGATTGAGCAGCAGCGCCAGCACGCCGCCACCCAACAACGACAACAGCGCCAGATTGAGCGTGAGCGGCAGGCCGCGCAGCAACGCAGCTAAGGTGTGCTGCAGGAAAGTGACATCCATCGTGGCTCCTTACAACCGCGCGCGTTGTTGCCCGCGCATGGCCACTTTTTCCACATAGCGGAAAACAAAATCGGAACAGGTGGTGATGATCAGGTAGATCACCGCGCCAACGCTGTAGAAGAAGAACGGCATTTGTGTCGAGTTCGAGGCGGTGGAGATCTGGTTCATTGTTTCCACTAAGCCAGTAACCGAAACCAGCGCCGACTCTTTGATTACCGATTGCCACTGATTGCCCATGCCCGGCAGCGCAGTTTTCAACGCTTGCGGCACAATCATGCGGCGGAACAGCATCAAACGGCCCATGCCGGTTACCGTTGCGGCTTCCAGCGTGCCTTTTGGGATCGCATAGAACGCACCGCGGAACACGCTGCTTTGATAAGCGCCGGAGATCAGGCCGATGGCAATCGCACCGGCGACAAAGCCGTTCACATCAAACGGTCCTTGTAGGCCAAGACTTTCCCCAACAAACGACACCACCTGACGCCCACCAAAATAGAACAGGTAGATCACCAGCAGCTCCGGCACACCACGAAACAGCGTGATGTAACCGTTGGCGAGGCGCTGCTGCCAGCGCCCGCCACCAATCTGCATCCAACACAACAGGCTGCCGAGAATTGCGCCCAGCAGCCATGCACATAATGAAACGGTGACGGTCACCGTGGCAGCGTTAAGCAACACGCCGCCCCAACCTTCGTCACCAAAACCTAAAATTTGCCAATCAATAGCCATAAGCGCCTGGAATTACTCTTTAGGTGCGACGTTTTCGCCGAACCATTTTTCAGACAGCTGCTTCAGCGTGCCATCTTTGATCATTGAATTTAACGCGTTATCCAGCGCCGCCTTCAGCTCAGGATTGTTTTTCTGAATCGCGATAGCTGAACCCTGGCCCAACACGCCGCCGGAGAAACCGTAACCGGTGCTATTAACGGTATCCGCATGCTTTTTCACATAGGCATTCAGGTTGGTGCGTGACGCCATTACCGCATCAACACGGCCGTTCAGCAGATCGGCGAAGGTTTCCGGGCCAGCCTGATAGGTGCGAATCGTTGCCACATCCGCCAGATATTTGTTGAGGAAATCCGCCTGAATGGTGGCAACCTGCACCGCAATGGTTTTGCCTTTGAATTTGGCTTTCAAAGCATCGATAGATTTGGTCATAGCAGCGTCGTCATCCGCCAGCACCACTTCGCCATTGCCTGGCAAGGTATCAACCGCGCTGCCTTTCAGAGTCACGAATCCTGAAACACTCACGGTGTACTGGCGAGAGAAATCCACCACTTCTTCACGCTTCGGCGTGACGGTCACGGCATCGATCACCGCGTCATATTTGCCATCGACTAAACCCGGAATCATACCGGACCATTTCTGCGCCACGATTTCGTATTTGAAACCAGCACGTTTAGCGATTTCAGCCACCATATCCGGCTCATAACCGACGATTTTGCCGTTCGGGGTGGATTGGTTAAACGGCGGATAAGCGGCTTCAGTGGCGAATTTCAGCGTGCCAAAATCTTTTGCCTGCACCAGAGCGGAAGAGGCAAGCAGCAGCATGCCCACAGAAGCGATAAACAGTCCTTTACGCATCATCAGAAAACCTCGAAGTTCGTTATTTTAAGAGAGTAAATCAATGGCTAAACGGGCTAATGCCTGCGTGCCGGCATGGATACTGCGCTCGTCGGGTTGGTAATCCGAATTGTGCAGATGGTCGTCGCGTCCCGGTGCACCGGATCCAATGTGGATCTGGCAACCTGGCGCGCGCTCGGTAAACAGCGAGAAATCTTCAGCACCAAAACTGGCGCTCGGTTTGGCGACAATCGCCTTACCAAACTGATGCGATAAAATCGGTTCCAGCGCATCAATCAGCGCATCGTCGTTCATCAACGGCGGTACGCCGCGCTGATAATTGACCTCAACGCGCACATTCAGCGAGAGCGCGACGCCCGCGCAGATACGTTTGAACGCCTCTTCGATATGCGCACGCGCCGCCGGTGATTTGGCGCGCACCGTGCCCTGAATCAGGCAGCTATCGGAAATGATGTTGTGCGTGCTGCCGCCATGAATGTGCCCGATGGTCAACACTGCCGAGTTGGCGGGATCAAGCTCGCGCGAAATAATGGTTTGCAGCTGGCTGACCAGGTTCACGGCGGCAATGATCGGATCGGTTCCCATATGCGGACGGGCGGCATGCGTTGATTTACCGTGCACCACCACATCAAACTCGTCGCTGGAGGCGGTGCTGGCACCGCGCGTTAAGCCAATTTCCCCGGCGGCCAGTTCCGGTTTATTGTGCAGCGTAATGGCAAGATCGACGCCGTCTGCCGCGCCATCGGCGATCATCGCTTCGGCACCGCTATCGGGCGTCTCTTCCGCTGGCTGAAAAATCAAACGCAAGGTGCCATGCAATTGCGCGCGATAGTGCGGCACAATCGCCGCCACGCCGAGCATCGTCGCGGTGTGAATATCGTGGCCGCAGGCGTGCATTTTGCCGGGATATTGGCTGCTGAAAGATAAACCGGTTTGTTCATGGATTGGCAATGCATCCATGTCCGCGCGTAACAGCACGGTTTTACCGGGATGCGCGCCGACAATCTCAACCATCACGCCGGTTCTGCCGACGCCGGTTTTCGGCGTCAAACCCAGGCGCAGCAGCTCCTGCTCAACGATGTGCGCAGTGCGAATGGTGTCGAAACCCAGCTCCGGATACGCGTGAATGTCACGGCGGATGGCGATGAGATGCGCCTGCATGCTTTCACTTTTGGCGCTGATGTCCCTGGCTAAAACATCTTTATGGTCGGTCATAGGCAATGATCTTTTTCAGGCGCGAGCCTGGCCTTTATGGCATTTTTATTAAAATTGACTCCGTATTTATTCACAGCACCCGACAGAATGCAACGCGCAATCCGTTGCTTTACTTGCTGAATTTTCGCAATATTTTGCTAATTCACTGCCTTAACAGGATAAAACCCCACGCCTGCATCATTAAGCAGTTATAACATTCATGATCCCGTGCGGATCATCAGTTTTACTGATATCGTTATTGAACAATAATCAGCTGCTAACCTGCGCTAAAAGCCAATCGCGCACCGCCATCACTGGCGCTTGCTCGCGCGGACGGCGCGGCCACACCAGATACCAACCGGCATCCATGGTCATTTGCTGCGGAAACGCAGGCACCAAACGTCCGCTGGCCAGATCGTTCTGCACGAAATGCGGGCTGGTGAGCGCAATGCCCTGCCCGCTGATCGCCGCTTCCAATGCCAGCGCGGTTTGATTGAAACGCAGGTGATGCTGATGATGTAGCGATACTTGCGGGAAGTTAAACGCGAGAAATGCGGGCCAAAGATGATGACCATCGTGCAGCAAGGCGTAGCGCAGACAGTTATCGCTGTCGGCCGGATCGCCCAGCTCAGCAAGCAGCGCCGGACTCACCACCGCTAATACCGTTTGGCTAAACAGTAAAGTGGCATCCAGACCCGCGCCAAATGGCGGCCTGCCGTAGCGCACCGCTAAATCGACGCCTTCATGATGAAACTGCACCAGCCGCTCAGACGCCAACACACGCAGATCGATATCCGGCCACGCGGCGGTAAAATTCGGTAAGCGCGGCAGCATCCAGCGACTGGCAAAAGTGGGCGTTACGCTTAACGTTAAGCGATTCGGTTCCGGACGCAGCGTGCGCGTGGCTTCATCGATCAGTTCAAACGCCTGGCGGATGCTCACCGCATAACCTGCACCTGCGCCGGTCAGCGCCAGCGTGCGCGGCAATCGATCGAATAATTTCAGCCCAAGGCTGGCTTCCAGACCGCGAATTTGCTGCGCCACCGCGCCCTGCGTCACGCCTAACTCTTCCGCCGCCAAACGAAAATTCAAATGACGCGTCACCGCTTCAAACACTTTCAATGCATTGAGCGGCGGTAGTTCACTAAATCCCTGGCTCATCCTGTAGTTTTCCTATCGTCAATTGGTAAACAGACTGACTCTCTGCTGCTGAAATTACCTTTTATACTAGATTTAATCGATTTTTAATTAACAGGAAGATCAATAATGACAGTAGAAAAAGTCGCAGTAATCGTCGCAGGCGGCAGCGGCATGGGTGCAGCAGCAGCGGAGAAACTGGCGAGCGATGGCTTTAAAGTGGCGATCCTCTCTTCATCCGGTAAAGGTGAAGCGCTGGCGGAGCGGCTGGGCGGTTTAGGCGTGACCGGCTCCAATCAATCCGTTGATGATTTGCAGAAGCTGGTAGATCTAACGCTGGCGCGCTGGGGCCGCATTGATGTGCTGGTGAACAGCGCCGGTCATGGTCCGCGTGCGCCGATTCTGGAATTAACCGACGAGCAGTGGCAGCTCGGCATGGAAACCTACTTTTTGAATGTGGTGCGCGCCACGCGCCTGGTCACGCCAACCATGCAGAAACAGGGCGGCGGCAGCATTATCAATATCTCCTCGGCGTGGACGTTTGAGCCAACCGATATGTTCCCGACCTCAGCGGTGTTCCGTGCCGGGCTGGCATCCTTCACCAAAATCTTCGCCGATACTTACGCGGCCGATAACATTCGCATCAACAATGTCCTGCCTGGCTGGATCGATAGCTTGCCGAAAACCAATGAACGTCGCGACAGCGTGCCATTACAACGCTACGGCACGTCTGCAGAAGTGGCAGCAACCATCGCCTTCCTGGCATCGCCTGGTGCGGCCTATATTACCGCCCAGAATATTCGCGTTGACGGCGGCGTGACGCGCAACGTGTAGTGAGAAAAATCTCTTGATATCGCCGTAAATAGCCTCCTGACTTTCACGGCTTTTTATTTTATTACCGATTATTTATCAAGCAAAAAACAAGACTGGTCTTGTCGATTTTACCCTTCAAGAAAAGTCAGAATGTTCTTATTCGCTGACAGAATTTTCCTGCTTCAGCTCGCTTACCTACTTTTATGAACATTTTGATTTGAGGTCGCTATGCAATCAGTTTTACGTGCTCGTATGTCTACTCTTTTCACCACACAACGCCATCAGGTTTGGCAACTGATGTTTACCGGCTGTGCTGCCTTCTGGATTTTATTAGTGGTTGCCATCATGAGCATTTGCTAAGTTAATGCGCCTGCAATCGGCCGGACAGCTGCTCCGGCGGTAACAACTCAAACGCCCGCTTCATCTCCCGCGCTTCTTCTGCCGGACTGCGACCAAACATCCGTTTGAACTCACGATTAAACTGCGAATCACTCTCATAGCCGACACGCGCTGCTGCGCCAGCGGCGGTGAGATTGTCGCGGATCATCATTAAACGCGCCTGATGCAAACGCAGCGATTTTAGATATTGAATCGGCGAGGTCTGCGTCACCGTTTTAAAATGCAGATGGAAACGCGGCACGCTCATGCCGGCTTCATTCGCCAGATGCGGCACATCCAGCGGCTGACGCCAGTCGGCATGGATGCGCTGCAAAGCTCGCGCGATACGACCAAAATGGCCTTGATAGGTTAACGCCGCACGCACCGCGCCGCCCTGCTCGCCCATCAATACGCGAAAACAGATCTCTTCGACGCGCGCCGGTCCCAACACTTTGGCTTCAAGGGGATCGCTCAACGTTTCCAGTAAACGTAGCGTGCTCTCCGCCAGCGTTTCGTTGATCGGTGTGGAGATGATGCCCGCCGGTGCAGCGGTTACCGTTGTATCACTGCTGGCCAGTTGCGCCACCAGCCGCGCCACCATGGCAACATCCAGACGAATAGCGATGCCTAGCAGCGGCTCTTCTGATGTGGCTTCCGTCTCAGCAGAAAACGGCAGCGGCACCGACAACACCAGATAATGTTGCGCGTCGTAGCGATACATTTTGTCGGCGAGGAAAGCGCGTTTCGATCCCTGGCAAATAATAATGATGCTCGGCTCATAAAGTACCGGCGTGCGCGCCCACTGCCGATCGGCGCGCATAAACCGCACGCTATCGAGCAGCGATTCGGTATAGCCCTCCTGGCGCGCCAGCTGACTGAGTAAAGCGCAGGTGCGCTGTTGCACGGTGTGCGGCATGAATAATTTCCTCAGAGAGATTCAGGCAAAGCATAGCGGTGTAAATCGTGATTGCACAATGTGCCCGAGAGAATCAGGCAAAGATGCGCCATAATCCGGTCTGTTGCGTACTGCATGATTTATCAACAATAGCCTCGTCAACTCAACGAGGAATGCATCATGAACACAGTGAAGAAAGTGATTATTTTGACGGGTGCCAGCAGCGGCATTGGCGAATGCATTGCACGTCATCTGGCGCAACAAGGCCATCAGCTGGTGCTCGGCGCACGCCGTACCGGTCGTCTGCAGGCGTTATGTGATGAATTGCGTTTTGGCGGCGCGAGCGTGGATTACCTCGCCACCGACGTCACCCAGCGCGCCGACACACAGCAGCTGGCCAATTTAGCACTGGAGAAATATGGCCGTATTGATGTGATGATCAACAATGCGGGCGTAATGCCGCTGTCACCGATGAGCTCAATGAAAGTCGATGAATGGGATTTGATGCTCGACGTCAACATTCGCGGCGTGCTGTATGGCATTGCGGCGGTGCTGCCGACTATGCAAGCGCAGCAGGTTGGTCACATTATCAATATCGCCTCAATTGGTGCACTGACTGTTTCGCCAACCGCCGCCGTGTATTGCGCCACCAAGTTTGCCGTCCGCGCGATTTCCGATGGCCTGCGTCAGGAGTCGCAGCATCTGCGGGTTACGGTGATCAATCCTGGCGTGGTGGAATCTGAACTGGCGGATATCATCAGCGATAGCACCGCGCGTGACGCGATGAAGAGCTATCGCCAGATTGCGCTCAAGCCGGAAGCGATTGCCAAAGCGGTGAGTTGGGCCATCGATCAGCCTGGCGAGGTGGATACCAGTGAAATCACCGTGCGCCCTACTGCCAGCGCACATTAAGCGGTAAAACCTGTGGCGATTTCAGGCTGAAATCGCCAGTTTTTCTCAATCACGCTTGAGCCGCGCTGCGGCCCTTTCGGTCGCTGCACGTCGGCGTGCAATAAAATCCTGCATCTGGATTTTTGCCTCCGCCAACCGTTCCGGCGACGCGCTGCGTGGCGAACCGGAATGGAATGGCGGCGCCGGATCGTACTCCATCTGCAGCTGGATATTTTCTGCTGTTTCTCGTCCAAGCAGCTCTTCTGCCACGGTTAAAGCGAAATCAATGCCCGAGGTGACACCCGCGCCAGTGATGCGGTTGCGATCGCGCACCACACGTTCCGCTACCGGCGTAGCACCGAGCAGGCTGAGCTGATCAAGCGAACCCCAATGTGACGTCGCGCGATATCCCTGCAATAAACCCGCTGCACCTAACACCAGCGAACCGGTACATACCGAAGTCACCCACTTGGCGTTTTCCGCCATGTGACGCACGAAATCCAGCGTTTCGTCATCCTCCATCAGCGCAATTTGTCCCGGACCGCCGGGGATGCAGATCAGATCGAGTTGAGGGCAATCGTCAAAGGTCACCGTTGGTACGATTGCCAGACCGCGATCTGACATCACCGGCTGGCGATCTTTCCAAATCAGATAGTTGTTAACGTTGGGCATGCGGGCAAACACTTCCCACGGACCGGTGAGATCAAGTTGCGTGAGATTGGGGAACAGCAGCAGACCAATAGTAAAGGACATCTTTCACTCCGGGTTGCAGGAAGTTGTGCAAAAAATGCAGGCATTAAACGTTTATAGCCAACCAGCCTTTTTCAGTCGCCACCACATCACACAGCAGATAACGATGGTTACGCCCACCACTGCAGGATAACCAAAGTGGGTATGCAACTCCGGCATATCGGGGAAGTTCATGCCGTACATGCTGAAAATGATGGTTGGCACAATCAGGATCGCACCCCAACCAGCGAGCTTTTTATTCACTTCGCTTTGCTGCACTGATACCAGCGCCAGATTGACCTGCATCGCGCTGGTGAGCATTTCACGCATATCTTCCGCATCGATCATCACGTGATGCGCGTGATCCTGCACGTCACGCAGATAGGCACGCAGATTTTTAGGAATGATATCTTCGTGGAAGCGCACCAGCTGCTGGCAGATTTCGGTCACCGGCAGCGCCGCGTTACGCAGCGCCAGCAGTTCACGACGCAGATGATAAACGTTCTGCAGCGCATCGCTGTCGAAACGTGTGGTGAACATGCCCTGTTCCAACCCGCTAATGCGATCGTTGAGGGATTCGGTGATTTTACTGTAGTTATCAACGATGAAATCAAGGATGCAGTAGAGCGCATAACCCGGTCCTTCACACAGTAGCGCGTGATTCTTTTCGGCTTTGGTGCGGATGTCTGCATAGCCTTCCGAAGAACCGTGACGCACGGTGATCAGGAAGTTTTTGCCGAGGAAGAAGTGGGTTTCGCCGAAAGTGATGCGCTGCTGCTCGTCCATGTGGGCAGTTTTCACCACGATAAACACCGAATCGCCATATTGCTCGATCTTCGGTCGCTGATGCGCCACCAGCGCATCCTCAATCGCCAATTCGTGCAGGCTGAATTCCTGCTGCAGCGTCTGCATAAAAGCCGGTTCGGGTTGGAACAAACCCATCCAGACGAAGGATTTCTCTTCTTTTAATACTTCACTGATATCGGCGATATCGACATGTTCTTCGCGCTCGCCGTGGCGATAGGCTACGCAGTTAATTACCATATTCGCGCTGTCCATGTTGTTTGCACTGTTTGTCATTTTAGCCTTAAAGTTCGCGAATCATTTCGACGCAGGGAAGATCGGCTTGCGCCAGCGCCGAGGGATAAAGCGCCTCTCGCACTACACGAAAACCGTGGCGCTGATAGAAGCTACTGGCGTTGGGGGTGGCGGCGAGCGTCAGCTGATTAAAACCCCGCTGACGCGCTTCATCGATAATTGCCTGCATTATCGCGCTGGCATACCCTTTGCCATTGCAGGTGGGCAACGTAAAGATCGCTTCAACGCTGCCGCTGTGCAAATCGAGAAAACCGGTCGCGGCGACGCCATATTCAGCGTCGTCGACCACATAAAAGGGATTGCTTTTTACCGCCTCGAAATAACCGTGCGGCAACGCATCGGGCGTCCATGCGCTGATCACATCTGCTGGATAAGCGTCCTGGCAACCGTGGCGAATGGCAAGGTTGCGAATACGCCACAGCGTGGCCGTTTCATCACAGCGGGCTAAACGCGGTTTCATACGTTTTCCTCTATGCTAGTAATCCTGGAGTATCACAGTAACAAAACTCATCAGGAAGATAACGCCGATTCCGGCTACAAAAGGTTACGACAATGCAGCTCACTTCATCACGTTTGTTTCTTCGTCCGGTTGAATCCACCGATGTTCAGCGCCTGTTTGCCATCTATGGCGATCCGGATACCAATATGTTCAATCCGGCGGGTCCGTTTCCCGATGTAGCCTTTGCAGAGGAGGTATTAACTCGCTGGCTGGCGCACTGGCAATCCTTTCCCTTCGGTAACTGGGCGATTTGCCTGCGGGAACAGCCGGATGAGGTTATAGGATTTGGTGGTTTATCAGTGCGCGAGTTTGCTGGCAAGCCGGTCAATAATCTTGGCTATCGTCTGGCGAAAGAGGCGTGGGGAAAAGGTTTCGCCACCGAGTTTGCACGAAGGGTTGTCGCTTATGGCTTCGATGAATGCCAGCTTCCGGTGATTGATGCGGCGGTGCGTCAGGATCATATTGCATCACAGCAGGTACTGGAAAAGGCGGGACTGCGCTGTTACGGCCAGGTTCACGATGTTCCGGGCGCGCCCGCCAGTTTGGTATATGAATTACGCGCGCAAACCTGGCGCGATCAGGGCACGCCGAAGTAGCGTAGCAACGCGGTCATTAGCGCAGCACCGATAATTACCAGAATCAACGGTGTGCGCCGCCAGGCCAAAAATACTGCAAACAGCACGCCAGCGATGCGCGCTACGCCAGCGAAGTGCGTGCCTTCAAACAGCGCGGTGGTTACGGCTACCGCTAGCAACAAAACGGTGGCGGCATCAGACAGCATGTTGCGCGCGCGATCCGACATCTGCATACGGCTGCCAAGGCGATAACCGGCGAAGCGGATCGCATAAGTGCCTACCGCCAGCAGCGCGATACCGCCAATGATCAGATTATTTTGCATTTTTACGCTCCCGCCAGCTCAGTAATCCCAGCAATGAAAACAGCACAGGCATGCCCGCTGGCACAAACGGCGTCGCCAGCACAGAGAGCGCGGTGCCAAGCGTCGCGGGGATCAGCGTGCGACGCTGACGCAGCGCCGGGAAAATCAGGGCAATCAGGATCGCCGGGAACACCGCATCTAAACCAATGGCCGAGACATCGGGAATAAAGCGGCCGATCACCGCACCGCCAATCACCGACAGCGGCCAGATGGTAAAAATGCCCAAACCGCAAATCCAGTACGCGGCGCGACGCTGCGCCAGTTTTGGCTGAGAAATACCAAACACCACGCTTTCATCATTCATGATGTGGCACCCCAACAGACTGCGGCTGCCTTTGCCCACCAGATCTTTCACCGCAATACCAAACGGCAAATGCCGCGCGTTAACCAACAACCCAGCCGCTGCTGCGGTCAATGGACTGCCGCCGCCCGCCACAATGCCGATAAACAGAAATTCCGACGCACCGGCCAGCACCAGGGTTGAGAGTGCAATGGGCACCCACAGCGGAAAACCTTCGGCCGCCGCCAGCGAACCGTAAGAAAGCCCGACAATACCGTCGGCCAGACAAACCAGGAATATGGCTTTTATTACTCCGCGATCAAGCGGCACTGCACCCAGACGCATCACAATTTGATCTCATATCGAACAGGAAAGCCGTTATAATGAACGCAGCAGAATTGTTTTACAAGACGAACAAATCGTTCGATATAAAGAACAGGAGAGGGTTTGACCACGCCAATTGATATTATTGCTGTCGGATTACTGCGCGAACGCCAGCGCGCAGGGCTTTCACTGACAGAAGTGGCGCGTCGCGCCGGGATCGCTAAATCTACGCTGTCGCAGCTCGAAGCGGGCAACGGCAATCCCAGCCTTGAAACGTTGTGGGCGCTGTGTGTGGCGTTGAATATTCCTTTCGCGCGTTTGATGGAGCCGGAAGTGAAGCGATTGCAGGTAATTCGCCGTGGCGAGGGCATGATCGTTTCAGCGGAGATGGCGGATTATCAGGCGGCCTTGCTGGCAAGTTGCCCCCCCGGCGGACGCCGCGATCTCTATCTGGTCACCAGCCAACCTGGCGCACCGCGCGACTCAAAACCGCATCCGCCGGGCTCGGTGGAGCATGTGATCATCGCGCGTGGCCGTGCGCTGGTCGGACCGCGCGATGAGCCGGTCGAGCTGCATCCAGGCGACTACATTTGCTATCCCGCCGATGAACCGCATGTGTTCGAGGCTTTAGAGGCGGATACCATGGCGGTGCAATTGTCGGAGCAGAATTGAGTTGTGGTTGTTCAGGTCGCCATCAATGGCGACTCTACGGCACAGAAGGTTAGCCATCAGAATTTCCTATTGTTAAATCCGATGATTCGCGTGCGGCGCGGTGGCATGCTGTGGTTTTCTCCGCTAAGAATCAGGAACATATGGACATTATTCCCGCCCGACCTCACCACGCCGCTGCCATCCAGAAAATCTACGCCTGGCATGTGCTGCACGGTACCGCGACTTTTGAAACCGAACCGCCTTCAACGAGCGAAATGCAGAATCGCGTGCAGGATGTGCAGCAGCGCGGCGGTTTTTGGCTGGTGGCGCAGGAGGATGATCAGGTGCTGGGCTACTGCTATCTGGCGCCGTATCGTCCGCGTTATGCCTATCGCTTTACGCTGGAGGATTCGATTTACCTCGATCAGCAGCAAACCGGCAGAGGCATTGGTCGCGCGCTGTTACACAAAGCCATTGCGCTAGCGGAAGCGGCGGGATTTCGCCAAATCATCGCGATTATTGGCGATAGCGAGAATGCAGGATCGCTGGGACTACACCGGGCGCTCGGTTTTGAGCACACCGGTGTAATGAAATCGGTGGGATTCAAACATGGCCGCTGGCTCGACACCGTGGTGATGCAGCGTTCACTCGGTCACGGCGATAGCCAGCCGCCAGAGCGTTAAGCGACGTCTTCCATCGCGATCACCCGATGCGTGCCCTTTTCCAGCAGATCGCGATCGTGGCTTACCAGCAATACCGCGCACTGTTGCTCACGCGCCAGCGAGGTGATGAGCTGGATGGTTTGCTGCTGCACCAGTGGATCAAGACGCGATGTGGGTTCATCGGCAAACAGAAATACCGGATCGAGCAGCATCACGCGTAACAGCGAGAAGCGCTGCAGTTCGCCGCCCGATAGCGAATCGGGCCGACGCGTCAGCAGTTCCGGCGCCAGCGCCAGTTGCTCCATCAGCGCATCCCGTCGCGTGGAGGCAATGCGATGACGGCGCAACACATCGTCGAGGCTTTGTGCCAGCGTGCGGGTCGGTGGAAACAGCGCTGACGGATCCTGATAAATCTTCTGGTATTTCAGCGCATCGACCGCCGCATGGCGCGTAACATTACCTTGCTGCGGCGTCAGCAGACCGAGCAGCACATCTCCAAAGCTACTTTTGCCGCTGCCGCTGGCACCGTGTAATCCCACGATTTCCCCGGCGTGCAGCGTGAAGTTTTGCGGCACGCCGAGCGGTTTGCCGCCGCGCTGTATGCGAATGCCCTCAGCACTCACCACCACTTTGCTGCCAACAATAGTTTGTTGCCGTGCAGGCCAGGCGGCGGGATCGGCGGCAAGTAATTCACGCGTGTACCGCTGCTGCGGCGCATGAAGCACCTGTTCCGCCCTGCCCTGCTCGATCACCTTGCCTTTATGCATCACGATAACCTCACCGCCCAACTGACGGGCCAGCGCGATGTCGTGGGTGATGGTGAGCAGTGTACCGCCGTCGGCCACTTCGCGGCGCAGCAAAGCCGCGACCTCATCGCGACGCGCCACATCCAGCCCTTTAGTTGGCTCATCGGCAATCAGTATCTCCGCGCCGCCTGCACGTGCGGCGGCAAAGGCGGCACGTTGCGCCATCCCGCCGGAGAGTTGCCACGGAAAACGCGGCGCCGCGTCCTGTAAACCAAGCTGCTGTAAATCGCGACGCGCGGCGATTAAGCTGGCAGCTTTCGCTTGTCCACGTACATAACGATAGCCTTCTGCAACCTGCTGCTGCACTGACATGGTGGGATCCAGCGATAGCCACGGCTCCTGCGGCAGCGACGCTAACGTGCGGCCCCATAATTCGCGCAGCAATCCGGCATCCTGCGGCAAGGTAAAACGTTGATCGTTGATGATCAGCGTGCCGTTGGCCTGCAATTCATCGGGCAAAATCCCCATGATCGCTTGCGCCAGCAGGCTTTTTCCTGAACCGGTTTCCCCCAGCAAGGTCAGCGGTTGGCCGGGCTGCAAGGTGAAATCAACCGGTTCCACCAGCGTGGCGCTGGCGGTTGTGACGCTGAGGCCAATAACCTGTAATCCTTTCATTTGCTCTCCTTTTTCATTAACAGATTCAGGCTGACCAACAGCAGAAACAGCGCGATTACCGGCTGCATTAACAGCCACGGGGCTTCCCAGGCGAACGGCAGAAGTTCGGTCATCATCAATCCCAGTTCTGGCGTAGGCGGACGAACACCGACGCTGATAAACCCGAGCGCCGATACCGCCATGATGGCGCTGCTGAACGCGAACAGTGTCAACGTGGTTAATACCGGCGCTAACGCGGGCCACAGATGACGTCGAAAACGGTAGAATGCCGAGAAACCGAGCAGCGTTGAGGCCTGCATACCGGGCGCATGCACAATCGGGCGCAGAGTTGCACGCGTGACGCGGAAGAACTCCACCCACAGCACCAGCGAAATCCCCAGCCATAACATGCCGGGAGAATCCGGCGCAATCGCCGCTAACAGCAACACCAGCAGCAATCCCGGCAATGCCAGACACATGTCGCCGAGCATGCTGAGCAGACGATCCAGCCAGCCGCCATACAGCGCGCTGAATACGCCGGCCAGCACGCCCGCGAGCAGCGCGCTCATCACACATAATGCAGCGAGGCCAAGCGAAAGACGCAACGCGGCACTGAGGCGCGGCAGCATGTCGCGGCCCAGATGATCAAATCCGAGAAGATTGCCGCCGCTCGGCGCGTGCAGCATCTGCAGCAGATCCTGTTCCAGCGGATCGCCGTGATGAATCAGGGGCAGCAGGAAGGCGAAGCCAAGCAGCACGCACAACAACAGCAGGCCAATAAGACGCGGGAAGGAAATGGTCATGCGCGTGCTCCTCGGGGATCAAGCAGATAACAACCCGCATCCACCAGCATATTCAGCAGCACGAACAGCAGTCCGAGCGTCATGGCGCTGGCCTGAATCACCGGCACATCGCGGGCAAAGATGGCATGCACCAGCGCGTGACCAATGCCGGGCCAGGCAAACAGCGTTTCCACCACCACCACGCCTTCCACCAGCCAGACAAACTGCATACCAAACCAGGTTAACACCGGCGATGCCAGATTACGCATGCCGTGACGACGCATTAGCGTTGCTGGCGCTAACCCCTTCTGCGCGCCCCAGCGGTAATAGCCTGACGTGACCACCTGATAAGTCGCTTCACGCACTACGCGCACGCCCACTGCGGTGAGCGACAATGCCAGCGTTAACGATGGCAACAGAAAATGACGCAGCTCGCCATGCCCGGCGCTGGGCAGCCAAGCGAGCTGCAGCGCCAGTAACACAATTAGCAGCATGCCAAGGGCAAAATGCGGCACCGATTTCAGCAGCGCACTCAGCCAGAACAGCGCGCGATCGAGCTTGCCATTGGCGTGACATCCCGCCCAAATGCCCAGCGGCAAGGTGAAGAGAATCGTCAGTAACAGTGATGTTCCTGCCAGCGCCAGCGTTTGACTCAGCTGCCAGCGCAGTTCATCCATCACCGGTTCGCCGGACACCAGTGAGCGACCAAAGTTGAACTGCAGTAGATCGAATAGCCAGTGCAGCAACGCGCTGCCCTGATGCAACGAGCCGCTCAGTTCCTGCTGCACCAGCGCCACCGCGTTGGCATCCACACGATCGTAGCCATAACGCCCGCTGGCAATGCGCCACGCCATGTCGCCGGGCAAGGCCTGCACCAGAAACCAGGTGAGTAAACCTACTGCCAGCACCACGAAAGCCGCCTGTATCAGGCGCCAGCCCAAAAGCTTGATCATCATTGCTCCCACTGCATTTGACGCAGACCAAAGTGGCGTTCAAACGGATCGAGCGTCACGTTTTTCAACTTGCTGTTGATCGCGGCTGATTGCTGATACCAGGCAATGGGGATCACCGGTAAATCCTGCTGTAAGGAGGCGGTGATCAGGTTACGCGCCTGCGCACGTTCGGCGGTATCGGTGGATTGCGTTAAGGTGTGCAACGCCGCGCTAAAACCGGCCGGATGCCAGTTCATCGCGCCCCAGTCGCCGCCCTTTTCCGCGTAATCCTGCAGTAACGTGCCGGTTGGGTCAGGCGTGAGCGCAAAGTTGCGGGAAAACAGCGCCAGTTGCAGACGATTGCTGTGATGCTGTGCAGGAATTTCGCTGGCGTTGGTGGAGTTGATCTTCACTTCAATGCCGACTTTACGCAGCTGCTGCTGAATAACCATTGCCATCAGCGGCAGTTCGGGACGATCGGGGAACGTCAGCAGCGTCACGCTGAAGCGCTGGCCGTTGCGCGTTAACACCCCGTCCGCGCCCAATGTCCAGCCCGCCGCTTGCAGCTGTTGTGCCGCCAGCTGCGGATTAAATTGCAGCGGTTGCAGTGCGCTGTTGTGCCATTCGCCCATATTCGGCGGGAATAACTGACTGGCCGCGCCCGGATAACGCAGCACCGCCATCGCCAGCGCGTTACGATCAATCGCCATACTGATCGCAGCACGCACCGGCTGTTCAGCTAACAGCGGATCGCCTGCATTCAGTTTCAGCATTAACGTGCGTGGCACCGGAATAGCGGGCAGTTGCAGCGACGGCTTGCGCGCTAAACGCTGACGGCTGGCGGCATCCAGGTTAAAGACGTAATCTGCGTCGCCGCTTTCCGCCAGCAAGGCACGGGTTTCTGCGCGTCCGGAAGAGAGATAGCTGGCGGCCGCAATTGCCGGCTTTTCGCCCCAGTAATCGTCAAACCGTTTTACCGCCAAAGATTGCGGTGGCTGGAACGACGTTAGCATAAACGGCCCGCTGCCGATGATGCGGGTAATGTTGCCCTGCGCATCCCAACTGGCCAATGCCAGAATCTGAGAACGGCTCTCTGCTAACACCGAAAGCAGTGGCGTAAAAGGTTCGCGCAAGGTGATAGTGACGCGCTGCCCTTCCCCACTGATAGCGGCAATCGGCGTTTTATCCAGCAGACCCGCTTTGCTGCGCGCGGTGTTGAGAGATTTCACCACTGCGGCCGCATCCAGTGGCGATCCATCATGGAAATGCACGTTGGGACGCAAATTCAATTGCCATTGCAAACCATCTGCCGATACCTGCCAGCCTTGCGCCAGCGCCGGAATGGGCTCGGCCCTTTCGTTCACTTCCACCAGCGTTTCCACCACATCCATACGCAACAAAATGTCGCCGGAGAGCGCCGGATCGGTGCCTTTAATTTCAAACGGTGCCGCAACGCGCACCGGTTTACCCTGATGTTCAGCCGCCATTGAGGCGTAAGAAGCCAAGCCTAACGCCGAAGCGATAAGCAAATTTTTTATTGATTTCATTATGATTTCCGACTGAAGCCGCTACATATTAAAAGAGTTAATTACGTTATAACATAACAATACACATTTCAATACAGATTGCTGGCAAACATAGGTGATTGACGCTGCACGCAGGGCTTTTGCTGCGGTATGCTGAAAACGAACGTTTACTTTCAGGAGCAGCAAAGATGCCAGAAATCGTGGTTTATGCGGCGGAAGGTCGCACGGTTGAGCAGAAGAAAAAGTTGTTGAGAGCCGTCACCGCAGCGGTGGCCGATTCGTTTGAGATCGACGCTAATTCGGTGACAGTTTCCATTATCGAAACGCCAAAACACCATAAGTCGAAAGGCGGCGTGCCGTTTGATGAGCGTTAGAATAACGCTAAGTTAGGCGTTACGTTGAAAAGGAATAACAGGCATAGAGCGGAAAACATTACTGAAAAAATTTGCGAATTTATAATGTTCACTCTATGCCTGATCCCTCTAATTTAGATTGAACTTATCAATAGCGTTTAATACGTTATCGACCAATGATGCATCTTCCCCAACAACAAAAGTCGACGTGAAAATTTGATGACCATTTTTGTAACCTGGCGACCATAATTTATTGTTATCAGGGATATCACGATAAATACCAATTAGCGGTTTGTCATACAAAGCTGCAACATGGACGACAGCCGTATCAGGTGATATAACCAGGTCGGATAAGTTTATCGCTGCCATAGCATGATATAGCGATGGCACATGATATACCTTTGCTCCAATGAAGAAGTCTTTCACGAAAGATTTTTTATAATCCAGAACGACAATGTCTATATTTTTATTCTTTAATAGAATACCACTAATTATTTCTTTAGTTTGTTGTGGTGTTAAATTTCTATCATCGTGACTTGCATACATATTGATGATGACTTTTTTATTATCTCCTGTAAAAAAATCGATTGTTTTAACTTCGTCAGAAATGGATTGCTTATAATATACCTCATACCTTTGATTTGAAGCATCAGAGAAGCCAAGGTAATTCATAATCGCAGCATAAATCTCTTTAACATGAGATTGATAGTGATTAAATGCAATGTTAACGTCGTAATGCGATAGCCACTTTTGTTTATTGAAACCTAATGAAATTTTAGGTGAGATAGCTTGTATCATCTTCGGCATGTATAAGCCTGTATCCCAGATCCCCGTATCAATCATCAAATCATAATTATTGTTTTTCAATGTGATTATTAGATCATCGGGAATCGCATGGTTGTACATATCCCGAGGATCCATTTCATCAGTTAGATATAGGTTTCTGATAAAAGGATTACCTGAGAAGATCATTTCATTTGCTTTTATCGCTAAAACATCAATGTTTATCCCTGCTTCATGCATCGCGCGTAATATACATGTTGATACTATAGCATCACCAATCTTACCTTCGTTCCTGATCATCAGCGCTGTGCGAACTTTAGATGGTGCAATCTTTTCTGTTGGCATTCGACGCCATTTTTTTGTCGCTTTATATAAAGCAATTTTATACTTCAGCTTTTTCTTTAAATAATTTCTTTTTCTATTTAATTCTCTAATTTTTTTTATGAATTTCATGTCAATAATTGGTCCGGGAATTTTAAGTATTGTACTATTTGTTAACTTTAAGATAAAGAGCCCAAAAATGGTTCGCTACCGCTAAAAAGTCAGTATCATAACGCTTTCATCCGCTTACCGGATTAGGTGAACCCGACCACTATGACCGACCAAACTGCACTTTTTTCGCGGCTGACTTCTACCCTTGCCGATGACAGCCGCACGCCGCTGTACAAACGCTTTGCCACTGCAATTAAAGATGCGGTGCGCGATGGCGTGTTAGTGCATGAAGAGATCCTGCCAAGTGAGCGTGACTTCAGCCAATCGCTGAGCATTTCGCGCATCACCGTGCGTAAAGCAATGGATGCGCTGGAAAAAGATGGCGTAGTGTTGCGTTCTCGTGGCTACGGCACGCAGATCTGCAGCCAGTTTGAGTATTCGCTTAAAGAACCGAAAGGCTTGTCGCAACAAGCGGTATTGCGCGGTAAAAAGCCCGACACAGTGTGGATTAACAAAAGTAAAATCCATTGCGACGCAGAAATCGCCGAAAAGCTGGGATTGAGTACAGGCAGCGAGGTGTATTTGCTGAAGCGTATTCGCTATGTCGATCAGCAAGCGGTCTCGGTGGAAGAATCCTGGGTGCCGGCGCGCTATATCGCCGATGCGGATGAGATTGGGATTTCACTGTACGACTATTTCCACCAGCAGCAAATTCTGCCGGTTAAGTCACAAAGCAGAGTAAGTGCTCGCATGCCAGATGAGGCGCTACAGCAGCAGATCGCCCTACCCGACAACGTGCCTGTTTTGGTGATCAAGCAGCTGGCGTTAGATGCGCAGGGCAATCCGCTGGAGTACAGCATTAGCTACTGTCGTAGCGATATGTATGTGTTTATTGCGGAGTAAGGCGCTGCTGCCAATAAGCCGTTAACGTGACGCGATCCGGCGCGCAATCGCCGCCCCGTTGTGACACGACATAAGACGCCACCGCATTGCCCAACGCGACGCTTTCTGCCAGCGACCAACCCGACGCCAATCCCGCCAATAATCCGCCCGCGTGACTGTCGCCTGCGCCGATGGTATCGACCACTTTTGTCGGCAGCGCCGTTATCCAACCTTGCGTATTCGCGTCAACGAAGCCGGCACCTTCGCTATCGAGTCGCACTACCATCGCGCCACCAAAGCGCTGCTGCCAGCGCGACATTAACTGATGTGCATCAAAGGGATCTGTTTGATTCAAACGCTCATGCCACAGCAGTTCGGCTTCCTGTCTGTTCACTGTAATCAGTGTACGGCGCGCTATGATGCGTTCAAACTGCGCATCGCCGATATCCGCCAGACGTGGACCGAAATCCACTAACAATTGATACGGCTGGCTTTGCTGCTCCAGCCAGTCGATCATCACATCACCGCTTTTGCTGGTGAGCTGATAGCCGGAAAGGTAGATCCAGCGATTAGCCGGCTGCGGCAGCGTATCGAGCAGTGCTGCATCCCACTGATTTTCCACGCCGCTCACTGACAGAAATGTGCGCTCGCCATCGGGTTCCACCAACGCTAAACACCAGCCGTTATCGCCCTTCGCGGTTTCCAGCACGCTGTGAATGCCATATTCCGTCAACTTCTGCCGCACAATGCTCGCCCAGGTGCCGTTACCGAGCGGTAGCGCGTTGATGGACGGGATGCCAAGCCGGTGCAGCGCAATCGCCACGTTCAGCGCACAGCCGCCCACGTTGACACCCTGCTGGTGGAGCTCAACATCGCTGCCACGATGTGGCAACGAGTAAGCATCAGCAATCACATCCACCACCGCCGCACCAATCACGCACACCGGCAGACGGCCTTCGAGTCTCTGCAGATCATCAGGCGTCAGCATAAGCGGCCTCGCGCTGCTGGCGGAAACGCGTAAATGCGGCGCTGTAGCGGGTGAAATCCAGCGCGTTAGCGGCATCCAGCTCGGCTTTCAGGGCAACATCAATACTGTCGATGCCATGCAGCGCACCGCAAATCGCCACCGCCATCGCGCCGATGGTATCGGTATCGCCACCGAGGTTAGCGCAAAGGATCGCGCAGCGATTCGGATCGGTTTCAGCTAATTGCACCATCGCAATCGCCGCCGGTACCGATTCAATGGTGCTGGTGCCGGTGCCAACCAGATCGTAAATCTGCTGCATCGTAGATTCCACGCCCCTGCCCTGCGCGACAACGCTCAACGCCAGTTCGAGGCGTGCCGCCATTGATGCGCTAAAGGTGGTAACACGCATCTCCTGCGCCGCGCGTGCAATCGTAGGCAGTTCATCGCGGATCGCAGCCCAACTGGCACCATCAATAGCACGCGAAACCGCCCACGCAATCACCGTCGCGCCGGAAATCGCGACATCCGATTTGTGCGTTGGGCTCGACGCCAGTGCGACGGCATCAATGAAAGCGGATAAATCGCGTGCTGGCAGTAGACAGCCGAGCGGGGATACGCGCATTGCTGCGCCGTTGGTCATGCCGTTATTTTCCAGCTGCGACACCGGCGTCCCTGCTTTCATCGCGTTGAGCGCGATTTTTGAAGTCGGTCCAAGTACGTTCTTGTTAAAGGCATCAAACGACTCGGCCCAGTGCAAAATATTTGCGCCGATGGTTTCCGCGTTGATCTCACCATCGTGAGAGACGATCGCATCAGCCAATGCCAGCGCCATGGACGTGTCATCGGTAAAGGCCGCCCGGCCAAAGTAGCAGGCGGCATTGTTTTCAGCCGGACCAGGCAGGAAGCGATCGATCCAGCCGAAGTGCTGCTTCACGCGCGATCGTGGCCACAATTCCGATGGCATGCCCATCGCATCGCCCAGCGCCTGGCCGTAAAACGCGCCTAAAATCCGTTTTTCTTGCGTTGTCATCGTCATGGTGAAATCCCTTATTTATGGCTGTCAGCGGTTGCTGAATTATCGAAAGCGGTAAGCTCATCGCTGCGTTTTTTACCGTCGCGGAACAGGACGATAAAGGCGATGGTGATCATTACGATCATCACGCTGCCAAACATCCACATGCCGGCCCAGTTGAAAGTCTGGCCGTTGCGGGGTTGGTCGTAGGCAAACATTTCCTGCATCAGATAGCCGCCCAGGCGGTAACCGAGCAGGCTACCGATGCCCTGATAGGCGAGTGTGATCAGCCCTTGCGCGGCGTTACGCATTGCCACTGGCGCTTTCTTATCAACGTAGATGTAAGCAGTGATGAAGTAGAAATCGTAGCTGACGCCGTGCAGCAGAATGCCCATGAACAGCAAGCCGTACGTCAGCATGTTTTGATCGCCGCCGAACACAAAGAACACGTAGCGTAACGCGGCGGTAGTCAATCCCAGCAGCAGCACTTTACCGATGCCAAAGCGTTTAATGAAGAACGGCAGCGCCAGCAGGAAGAAGATTTCTGAAACCTGACCGAGCGTCATCCAGCCGGTGGCATGCGGCAAGCCGACTTCCGTCAGATAGCCTTCGGCAAAGATGTAGTAAAACGCCAGCGGCATGCTGAACAGGAAGGAGCATACGAAGAAGACGAGGAAGCTGCGATCCTTCAGCAGATGCAGCGCATCCAGGCCAAGCGCGACGCGAAGGCTGAATTTGCCGGTGCTTTTCGGCTCAGTTGCGGGTAACGTCAGGGCAAAAATGCCGAGCAACAGCGAACTTGCCGCAGTGATCAATAACGGCACGTTGCTGGCTGAAATATCGCCATAGCCCAGCAGCGGCGGCAGGAAACCACAAACGATGCCGGAGGCAATCCAGCCAAGTGTCCCCATAACGCGAATGCGTGGGTAATCACGCTCCACATCCGCAACGTGCGAAAACGCGATGCTATTGGTTAAGGCAATGGTTGGCATGTAAGTGAGCGCATACAGCAACAACAGCGGGAAGAAGCCGCCGAAGTGGGTTTGCTGAGCTGCAAAGAACATCAGGATCGAGCCGATGATGGTGAGCAGTGACAACACTTTTTGCGCCTGAAAGAAGCGATCGGCCAGCGATCCGACAAGGATCGGCGACAGGATGGCGGCTATCGAGGTACAGGCGTAGCACCAGGCGATCTCAACTGGCGAGAAGCCGTTTTTGCTGAGAAATGCCCAGAGCGGTACAAACCATGCGCCCCATATAAACCACTCAAGAAACATCATGAACGACAGTTTTGGGATTGTTGTTTTCATTTAAAAGGATTCCCCGGTGTAGGTGGAGGCAAATCTAACACCAGTAATAATACCTTTATAATACCAGTAGTGGTTTTTTTGAACTCGTCCACAACATTTTAACCGATGTGCAACGGTCTGAGGCGGGAGGTGATGGCAGGAGGGATGGGAATGAGGGCGCGAATAATGCGCCCGATAATATTTAGCGGCGGTTTTTCCATACCGTCTGAATGTTGCAGAATTCGTGGACACCAAAGCTCGACAGTTCACGACCATAGCCGCTCTTCTTCACGCCACCAATCGCAACACGCGGATCTGACGCGCCATTGCCGTTGATAAACACCGCGCCGGTCTCCAGTTTTTCCGCCAGTTCGTTGGCCAGTGCTTCGTTGCCGCTCCACACCGTTGCACTAAGACCGAACTCGCTGTCGTTGGCCAGCTCAAGGGCGTGTTGTGCATCACGAGCAACGGTAATCGCAGCGACCGGGCCAAAGATCTCCTGCTGGAAAGCAGTCATGGCTGGTGTGACATCTGCGAGGATCGTTGGGGCGTAATAGTTGCCTGGGCCGTCGATCTTATGGCCGCCTAATACCAGACGGGCGCCCTCCTTAATGGTCTGCTGCACCTGATTATCCAGCTCATCACGCAGATCGTAACGTGCCATTGGGCCGATGTAAGTTTCTTCTGCTAAAGGATCGCCGATCTTCAATGCCTGTACCGCTGCGCTGAAACGCGCCTCAAACGCTTCTGCGACGCTTTCTTCAATGATGAAGCGCTTGGCTGCCATGCAGACCTGTCCGGTGTTCTGGTAGCGTCCTGTGACCGCTGAGGCCACTGCAGCATCAAGGTCTGCATCTGCCAGCACAATGAAAGGATCCGCGCCGCCCAGTTCCAGCACGCTTTTTTTCAATACTGCACCGGCTTGCGCTGCAATAGCTCCGCCTGCACGCACGCTGCCGGTTACCGCTACAGCGGCAATACGCGGATCTTTGATCGCGGCCGAAACGCCATCATTATCGACATTGATCACAGTGAAGCCGCCTTTAGGCAGATCGGTGGCATCAAACAGTGACGTCATCAGATTGGCGGATCCCATTACGCTTGGTGCATGTTTCAGCACATAGGTATTACCCGCCAGTAACATGCTGACTGCGCCGCGCAGAACCTGCCAGTAAGGGAAGTTCCATGGCATCACTGCAAGGATTACACCGAGCGGGCGAAATGACTGCCACGCTTGCTGGTTTTCCACCAGCGTGGGTTTATCGGCAAGGATCGCCGGACCATGTTCGGCATACCAGTCACAGAGATTGGCGCATTTCAGTACTTCAGCACGTGCCTGAGCAATTGGCTTGCCCATTTCCAGCGTGGCCGTGGTTGCCAACTCATCTTGTCGTTGGCGAATCTGTTCTGCCAGTTGACGCAGTACTTTGACTCGCTGCGGCATTGCCGTATAGCGCCACTCTGCGAAGGCATCAGCACTTTGCTGCAATGCGGCTTCCAGTTCAGCTGCGCTTTGCAGCGGATAGGTTGCGATGATTTCGCCGGTAGTTGGGTTGCGGGAGATAACGTTGTCAGTCATGAAAGATGTCCTCGTCATAAGTGATGTGATGTTCAATGGTGCTCACCTTACGCCGTGTGAAGGTTTCTTAAAAATGAATAATAATGAGGAAGTTTTTCATTTAAGGAGAATTATCAGGATCCTGATCGCATAGAACTGATGATTTGGTGGGATCGAATAGGATGTTATCGCGATGCGGTTATTTTAAACGTTTTGCGTGTCGAAAGCCGCTTCAGTCCTGGCGTTATTAAGTTATACAGTGAATAGATCTTAAAGAAAGATCATATAGAGATCTTAAAGAGATCCTAAGAGATCCCCGATCGTCGCAGACCGCACCCCACAAGGGCTCAGAAGGTGATCGTGTTCACTATAATGAGTAAAGTGTTCACTGGAGTCAGTAGTTTATTCACTATAGAGAGTAGAATGTTCACTATAAACAGTGTTAATGTTCACTGTAATCAGAAAACGACCCTTTTCATCCACAGAATGAAGATCTCAGGCTATGGCAGATAAAGAGAGTGAAAACAAGGCGTTACTCGAGCCTTTTCTGTCGGTGACAAAAAACAGCGGTGAAGTTATTCAACTCCACCCCAATAAAAATAACACCGTACAACCGGTCGCTTTAATGCGCCTGGGTCTGTTTGTTCCTACATTGAAATCCACCGCGCGCGGTAAATCAGGCGCAATGGCATCGACAGATGCAACGAAAGAGCTGAAGAACCTTTCTTTAGTGAAATCGGAAGGTTATGAAAAGATTACCATTACCGGCGCGAGGCTGGATATGGATAATGATTTCAAAACCTGGGCCGGAATTATTCAGTCTTTCTCGCGTTATCCCTCAAAGGGCGACACCGTGACGCTGCCGTTTATCGATTTCGTTAAGATGTGCGGGATCCCCTCGGCAAACTCCTCGGCCGCGTTACGTAAGCGCTTAGATGCCTCTTTGCGACGCATTGCCACCAATACATTGTCCTTTGAAGGTAATGGCAAAGCCTATCACACTCACCTTGTGCAATCGGCGTATTACGATCGTGAAAAGGATCTGGTGCGTATTCAGGCCGATCCTAAGTTGTTCGAGCTTTATAACTTCGACCACAAAGTGTTACTGCAACTGCGAGCCATTTCGCGCTTGAAGCGTAAAGAATCGGCTCAGGCGTTGTATACCTATCTCGAAAGTTTGCCGACCAATCCGGCGCCAATTTCTCTGGCGCGTTTGCGTATGCGTTTAAACCTGGGCTCGAAAACCACCACGCAAAATCATGTGGTTCGACGTGCGATGGAGCAGCTTAAAGAGATCGGCTATCTCGACTATTCGGAAGTGAAACGTGGCCGCTCAGTGTTCTTCATCATTCACAGCAGGACGCCAAAACTCGATGGCATCAGCAACCTCGAAAGTATCGATTCGCTGGAAGATATCGAATTCGAAGAGTGATTTTATCCGTTCACTATAGTCAGCAAATCCTCTCAAGCAGTGTCACTTTTTGAGCAAAAGTGACACATGCTCTTCTCATACCATTCACTGTAATCAGATGTCATCACGCCATTCACTGTAATCGGCAACGTTCACTGTAATCAGAAAGCTTCGGGACTATGCGTGTCTTCCGCTGAGGGTTGCATCTCATTGTGGCTGTTATAGGGGACTTATAATGATAGTGAGTACTTACAAGGGCGGTAATCTTGCACCTGAACGCCCTTTTCACTGCGTTTCTACTGATCACAGTGAACGTTGGGTTTTACTGAATACAGTGAATGCTAATAGCAGGGCGTGCACTGACTATAGTGAATGATTGTGTTTAAGTTAATGATATATATATTAAGTATGAAATAGCGCAACGGATTCACTGTAATCAGTAGTTTGACTGTTAATACAGCCAGTAAAAGTGACAGGGTTGGTAACAATACTGATTATAGTGAACGTTTGCCCTGTCTTCTCAATAAAGTGAACGTAAGCGAGGAGCATTTGAATTGCCGCTCATACGTCGACTTAACAGTTCGTCACGCTGTCACTGATTACAGTGAATGTTGCCCTGCCCCGCCGGTTTTGTAGCATGACAATTAACAGCTCAACGCGTCGCTTTTACTGAATACAGTGAACGTTGAGCGTCCAGGTTGCTGCTGATTACAGTGAACATAAGCATCACTCCGCTATCATCAAGGAAGCCATTTAACGTGATGCGTTTACTGATTACAGTGAATGTTGTATAGGACGCTTTAAGGATTTTGCTGGATCGCTTATGGCGATTTCAGCTCCATCCATTTAAAGGAAAATATGGGTTTACTGATTACAGTGAACGCTCGTCTCAAAGTACTAAACAGGCTTTGCTGATTACAGTGAACGTACTTCTTAGCATCATAACTTTTACTGATTACAGTGAATGTTCTGTCGAATTAGCCGATTTGACTTACTGATTACAGTGAACGCTTGATCGAAACGCGATGAGCATCTACTGATTACAGTGAATCTTTGTCGATGATGAGCACAAGGCTTTTACTGATTACAGTGAACGTTAGTAGTTGAGAAAGAAAGGTCATCGAGATTTACTGATTACAGTGAACATCCCAACTGTGTGAACTTCGTCGTTGCTCGCTGGCCTGCTCCTTTTGTTCACCTTCCTCTGCTGATTACAGTGAATCTTTCCCCGCTATTTGCTGATTACAGTGAACCTTTTACTGATTGCAGTGAACATCACGTCTCTACGGCTTGCTGACTACAGTGAACGTTCCAGCAATTTCAGCCGCAAGCGTCCCTCTCCTTTCTCTATTTGAAAGCCACCCAAGGAAAAACCGCTGCTGATTACAGTGAATCTTTGCGTTAAACTGCTCTTAATCAAGGTGTTTCCATTTAACTGATTCTTCCTGTGCATAAGAGATATATTTGCCTCGTGTGCTGGATTTATGTATAAAGTCATAAATCCTACATGTGTGGAGCAAGTATGGCTAACGATGAGAAGCAAGTTCTGAAGGTTGCACAACGTTCAGAAAGAATGCTGATGAGCCTGACAGAACAGATTCAGGCGCAGAAAGAAGAGTTGCGGGAAAACACGTTCTATCAGGTTTACGCTAAAGCGGCGTTAGCCAAACTGCCCAAATTGACGCGTGCGAGCGTGGATTACGCTGTAAACGAGATGGAAGAGAACGGTTATCCGTTCGATAAGCGTGCAGCGGGCAGCTCAACCAAGTATGCGATGTCGATTCAGAACATCATTGATATCTACCATCATCGCGGCGTGCCTAAATATCGCGACCGCCACCATGAAGCCTTCAGCATCTTTGTCGGCAACCTTAAAGGCGGCGTGTCGAAAACGGTCTCTACCGTTTCGCTGGCGCATGCATTGCGCGCCCATCCGCATCTGCTGTTTGAAGATTTACGTATTCTGGTCATCGATCTGGACCCGCAATCCTCCGCCACCATGTTCCTGAACCACCAACGTTCAGTAGGATTAGTGGAAGCTACCGCTGCGCAGGCGATGCTGCAGAACGTCAGCCGCGAAGAGTTGCTCAACGAATTTATCGTTTCATCGATTATTCCGGGCGTTGATGTGCTGCCGGCGTCAATTGATGACGCCTTTATTGCCTCGCGTTGGGAAGAGCTGTGCGCCGCTCACCTGCCCGATCAGAACATCCACGCGGTGCTGTATGACAATGTCGTGGCCAAGCTGAAGAAAGATTACGACTTTATCTTTATCGATAGCGGCCCGCATCTTGATGCCTTCCTGAAGAACGCCATTGCCGCTTCGGACTTGCTGATGACACCGGTACCTCCCGCGCAGGTGGATTTCCACTCCACGTTGAAGTACTTAACGCGTTTACCGGAGTTGATTGGCATCATTGAAGAATCGGGTGCAGCCTGCCGTTTGCAGGGCAACATTGGCTTTATGTCTAAACTGTCGAATAAAGCGGACCACAAGCTGTGTCACAGCCTGGCGAAAGAGATTTTTGGTGGCGATATGCTCGATGCTGCCTTGCCACGCCTGGATGGCTTTGAGCGCTGCGGAGAGTCGTTTGACACGGTTATCTCGGCCAATCCATCAACCTACGTGGGCAGCACCGAAGCCTTAAAGAATGCGCGTTCAGCGGCGGAAGATTTCGCGAAAGCCGTATTTGACCGTATTGAATTCATTCGCCTGAACTGAGGTTACTATGAGCGCAAAAAGAATCACCATTGGCCGAACCTTCAGCCAGACACCATTGCAGACTGAGGAAAGCGCCGATGGCCATTCTCAGACCTTTATCCTGGCGACGGGCAAACGCGCCCTGTTCACGCTGGAACACATCCCTGCGAAAGAAATCGAAGAGAAAACTTTCGTTAAGATGGAAACCAATGGCCGCGATCAGTCTGGCCTGACGCCAGAATCGCTGCGTGACATCATTCGCACCATCAAATTGCAGCAATTTTTCCCGGCGATTGGTGTAAAGCGTGACGACCGCATTGAGATTCTCGATGGTTCACGCCGTCGTGCTGCGGCTCTTCACTGCAAAACCGGGCTGGATGTGCTGGTTACCGAAGTGGCTATCTCTGCGGAAGAAGCGCGTCGTTTAGCGCAGGATATTCAGACCGCGCGTGAGCACAATCTGCGTGAAGTGGGCATGCGCTTGCTGGCACTGAAAGATGGCGGATTATCGCAAAAGGAAATTGCGCAAAGCGAAGGACTTTCTCAGGCCAAAGTCACGCGTGCATTGCAAGCCGCAAGCGTGCCGCTTGAGCTGGTGACGCTGTTCCCGAATCATTCTGAGCTGACTTATCCAGACTATAAATCGCTGCTGCAGGCGTACGAGAAGCTGCAGGAAACCGGACAAACGGTTGATGCACTGATCGATACCATTGGCATGGATGTCGATACCGTATGCGCACGCGATGGTTTAGCGGAAGATGAAGTGAAGAATGGCATCTTGCGTTTAGTGCGTAACGGCAGCCAGACGCTGATTCAGTCACCGGCCAAAGACAAAACCGTGGCAACACCTTTGTGGAGCTTTGCCGATAAAGATCGTTTTGCGCGTAAGAAAACACGCGGACGCATGTTCAGCTACGAGTTTAATCGCCAGTCCAAAGAGTTGCAGGAAGAGTTGGATAAGGTGATTAACGAGACGCTCAACAAGTATCTAAATCAGTAGCGAAATGCCGCCTTCGGGCGGTTTTTTTATGCCCTTCTCAATGCCTCGCCAGCGCAATTTCAGCGCTAACTGTATGAAATATCGATTGTCGCTGCGGAAATTTCAGGCTGAAATCGCCATCATTTCAACCAGCAGCTAAAAGGCATACGGTTCTAACTCACCAATACCGATAAACTAACTGCAGCCAATTTAACCAGCTGCGCGCTAAACCGGCAGTCGCCAGTGAAGCCTTAAAAGCCGAGCAGCAACCGAATGAGATTTCATCCATTCGCCCAAGCAATTTCATCTCTATTTGCATGAAAAATATAGCTTTTTTAATAAAATTTCAGGCTGAAATCGCCAATTAAGATTGTAATTTCAGCCATCAACTCAAGACCCAAAGCGAGATTAGCCAGATGATATTCAACGATTTATCCACAGAAAGCGTGGATAACTTTCAAGACTAACCTTACTCAATCAACGCCAGCGCTGATGAAAATTGCCAGACTGCATCGCGCACCCGCACCGGTTTATTAATCAGTCCCAACGCATAAAAACGATCGGCTATTGTCTGCTGCTCTTTAATCACTTCGAAGGCCATCCCACGCGTTTTGTGGCTGCGACGTGTCAATGCGCGTTCTACTGACGCAACTTCTAATCCCAGCTCCTGAGCCAGTAACATTGACGCTTCGTGGCGATGGCTATCAATGAACAAGCCTGTTTGCTGCAAACTTTCCACCAGCTGTCTGAGGATGTCATCGTTCTTTTCAACGTAATCACGTCGCGCCAGATAGAACTGATGATTACGTACGCGCCCTTCACCATTAACCAAAATCCTCAGCTCGGGATTGCTCTCCGCAGCGCTGAGCAACGGATCCCACATCATCCAGGCATCAACCGAGAGATAATCACTGGCGGTCAGCGGATACTTAGGCGGCGTGTAAACCACCTTGAGTTCGTCCAGACCAATGCCTGCTTCTTCCAGTAACTGCAGCAGTAGCCAGTGAACGTTCGAGCCTCTATTAACCGATACGCGCTTACTGCGCAGATCGCTGATGGTGCGAATATCGCTGTCATGCGGCACCACAATGCCAACACTGCTTGGCGCCGGGGGCTCCCACGCAATATAAGTCACCGCATTGCCGCTCGCCTGGGCAAAGATTGGCGGTACTTCGCCGGTGGTCCCAAAGTCGATTTCGTTGTTCTGCAACGCATACAGCAACTGTGGCCCGGCGGGAAACTCACTCCATAGCACGCTAACGCCTTGCTGAGCGAAACAGTGTTCGAGGCTTTGACGAGCTTTCAACACGCCGAGATTGCCAAACTTCTGATAGCCAATACGTAGCTCGCGTTCCTGCGTGAGATGCGCACTGGACGAGGATGGAGAAACAAGTGCTTTGCGGCGTCCTTTGATTACTCCCTGATTCGCCAGATGCGTGCGTAAGGTGTGGCGGCTGATACCCAATAGCGCGGCGGCCTGGGTTTGATTCTGATCTGTCATCAAAAGCGCATTGCTGATCAGGCCGCTGATAACGCGATCAAACAGTTGCTGCGGCTGGCTGATCAATTGCTGCTGAAGAAAACTATCGAGCGTTGAATCGTTTGACTCGTTAAAGCCATGTTCACTGTAACCAGCAAGTCGTAATTGTGCGGGCGTCAGCGTCTCTTCGCGGCTCAACAACACGGCGTTATGGAGCGTGTTTTCCAGTTCACGGATATTGCCCGGCCAGCTGTATTCGCGTAGCGCCTCAAGCGCATCATGTGAGAGACGCCGTGCCGGACGGCCTAAGCGTCGTGCGTAGAGAGCGAGGAAATGTTGCGCCAGCAGAGGAATGTCTTCACGACGCTGACGCAGCGGCGGCAGCGGAACCACCGCAATATTCAGGCGATAGAACAGATCTTCGCGGAAGCGTCGCTCGCGGATCGCCTGCGCCAAATCCACATGCGTAGCCGCGATAACCCGCACATCCACCTTGATCGCTTTGCGCGAGCCCACACGCGTAATCTCGCGCTCCTGCAACACGCGCAGCAATTTAACCTGCAGTGAAGGGTTGAGCTCACCAATCTCATCCAGCAGCAAGGTACCGCCTTGCGCGGATTCAAACCAGCCGGGATGAGACTGCGTCGCGCCGGTAAAAGCGCCTTTCTCATGGCCGAACAACTCAGCTTCAGCCAGACTTTCTGTCAGTGCGCCGCAGTTAACCGCCAGGAAAGGGCCGTGACGCCGCTGGCTATGATGATGCAGATAGCGCGCCACCACTTCTTTCCCTGTGCCGGTTTCGCCGACAATCAGCACGGTGGCATCCGTGGGGGCGAATTTATCCAGCAGCGATTGAAACGCCAGAGAAGCGGGATCGACTAAGCGTGGTGAATCAGTGTGATTATTAAAGTTGGTTAGCATGGCATTGAGTCCGGTAACGAGCATATCGCTACGCTAAATGCTCACGCCGACTATTAACACCATGTAAAAAGCATAAGCAGTTGCATATGCAGCAATAGCTGTTGCGTCAGAGTTGCAATTGCAACTCGATATGAAGAAAGCAACAACGCTAACCCTCTGAAATACGGCACTACACGCTAATCAACAACCTGGCACGCTTTCTGCTAACAGCTATATAACCAAATAAGCAGTTCAAAATGATCATTTTTTAATAAAGTTATATAGGAAAAGCATAATGGCCGATTCCGCGAACGATAAAATTAATGTCTTCTGGTTTTTACCGACGCACGGTGATGGACGCTACCTCGGCACAACGCAAGGCGGACGCCCGGTCGATTTACCCTACTTACAGCAAGTGGCACTTGCCGCCGACAATCTTGGCTTCTATGGCGTATTAATTCCCACTGGCAAAAGCTGCGAAGATTCCTGGCTGGTTGCCTCGGCGTTAGCACCCATCACCAAACGTCTGCGCTATTTAGTGGCGGTACGTCCTGGCCTGCAGCCGCCAACGCTGGCAGCACGCATGGCGACCACGCTTGATCGTCTGTCCGAAGGACGTTTATTGATTAACGTGGTGACCGGTGGCGATCCTGTCGAGAACAAAGGTGACGGCATTTTCCTCAACCACAGTGAACGTTATGAAGTCACCAAAGAATTCCTCGATGTCTACAGCCGCCTGATGCGCGGTGAGAAAGTGGATTACGAAGGCAAACATATCCACGTCGAAGGTGCGGAAGTGCTGTTCCCGCCGGTGCAGGAGAATGGTCCGCCGCTCTATTTTGGTGGTTCATCAGAGGCGGCGATTAATGTGGCTGCGGAACAGATCGATACCTATCTCACCTGGGGCGAGCCGCCAGCGCAGGTTGCCGAGAAGCTGGAAGTGGTGCGCGCACGTGCGCAACAGCGCGGACGTAAACTGGAATACGGCATTCGTTTGCACGTGATTGTGCGCGAGACCGAAGAAGAAGCCAAAGCGGCGGCAGATAAGTTGATTGGCCATCTTGATGAAGAGACTATTGCGCAGGCGCAGAAAATCTTTGCGCGTATGGATTCTGCCGGTCAGGCGCGGATGAGCGCATTGCACCAAGGTTCGCGCGACAATCTTTATATCTCGCCGAATCTGTGGGCTGGCGTAGGTCTGGTACGCGGTGGCGCGGGCACTGCGCTGGTCGGCAGCCCTGAGCAAGTGGCTGAACGTATCCGTGAATATCAGGCGTTGGGCGTCACCAATTTTATTCTGTCTGGATATCCGCATCTGGAAGAAGCGCATCGTGTGGCCGAATTGTTGTTGCCGCTACTCCCGCTGGCGAATGCGCAACAGCAGCGTGAACGCACCATTAATACCGGGCCGTTTGGTGAAACCATTGGTGGCGATAAGCGTCCGTCAAAACAGACGAGCGCCAGCTAATGCAGGAGAAGGCAATGGCAACGACACAGGTAATCATTGTTGGCGGTGGCTTTAGTGGCACAGCGCTGGCGATTCATCTCGCACGAACCTCATCGAGCAGATTACTGATTACAGTGGTCGAACCGCGCGCCAGTCTCGGCGGCGGCGTTGCCTATTCCACGCAGGAGCCCGCGCACCGCATCAACGTGCCCGCTTCGCGCATGCAGTTAAGCGGTGAAGAGCAGGGCGCGTTTGATCGCTGGTATCGCCAACAGCCGGAATGTTCACTGGATTCAGTAGCGCACTGCGAGGATGGCGCGGTCTATCCGCAGCGCAGCCTGTTTGGTCGCTATCTGGCTGAACAGTTTGCGGCAGCGGCGCAGGCGCATCCACACGTCACGCTGCGCCATGTGCAGGCCAGCGCCATTGGTTGGGAAGGCGAACAGCTGTTACTCAGCAACGGTGAAACGTTGCAAGGTGATGTGCTGGCGTTAGCGATCAGTCATCCGCCGCCATCATTGCCGCGCGCGCTGCAACCGTTCTCGACATATCCGGCGTTGATTGCCAATCCGTGGCAACACGGCGTACTGGACGCCATCGATCCAGAATCATCGGTGGCGATTATCGGTACCGGTTTGAGTATGGCCGATGTGGTGGCTTCGTTGGGCACCAGACAGCATCGTGGCCCGTTAATCGCCTTCTCACGCCGTGGGCAGCTCTCACGCGATAACCTAAGCGGTGAGTGGCCTGAGTGGACGTTAGCCCCGCAGGATGTGTCCAGCGCGCGTCTGTGGCTACGACATATTCGCGCCGAGGTCGCGCGTGCCGCTGAACAGGATTTGCCGTGGCAGCGCGTGCTTGATCAGGTGCGAGTGCAAGGTCAGGATATCTGGCAATCGCTACCTTTGCGCGAGCAGCAGCGCTTTGTCCGTCATTTGCGCTCGTGGTGGGACGTACATCGCTATCGCATCGCGCCGCAGGTGTCTGCGGTGATCAACGCACGTCGTCAACAGGGCAGTCTGAAGGTGCTGGCCGCGCGCCTTTGCGAAATCTCCGATCTCGGCAAACAACTGCAAATCACGCTATGTACCCGCGAGGGTGCCAGCGAAACCCATCGCCTCGATCATCTGATTGTCACCACCGGTCCCGGCCATGAAGCCTTAACCGCCAGCCAGCCATTGTTGCAATCGCTGAGTCAGCAAGGGTTAATCCGCGCAGACCTGCTCGGTTTTGGTATTGATGTCGACAGCCAGTCGCGCACGCTCAATCTCACCGGCCAACCCAACGCGCGACTGTTTGTCGTCGGTCCCGCTGCGCGAGCGCGCTTCGGTGAACTGATGGGATTGCCGCAGGTCGCCGATCACGCCGCCGCTGTGGCGAGGCATATTTTACAAGAACTGCAAATCGCTCATGCCGAGCGATGTCCCCCTTCAGCGCTTTAATCTCTCAACATCCTAAAAATTAACTGACGAACGCCGGGTCGTAACACGATCACGGCCTCGCTATGGAGATTGCTATGCCATCGCAACGTGAAATTCGCTTGAACGCATTTGATATGAACTGTGTCGGACACCAGTCGCCGGGTTTGTGGGCGCATCCGCGTGACCGTTCCTGGCAATATAAAGATCTGGAGTATTGGGTCGATTTGGCGCGCCTGCTGGAACGCGGCAAGTTTGACGGCCTGTTTATCGCCGACGTGCTCGGCGTTTACGACGTACTGAACGGCAACGGCGATGCGGCAATCCGCCAGGCGACGCAGGTGCCGGTCAACGATCCGCTGGCGTTGATTACGCCGATGGCGCTGGTCACTGAACATCTCGGCTTTGGTCTCACCGCGTCGCTGTCGTTTGAACATCCCTATCCGTTTGCGCGTCGCTTATCCACGCTCGATCACCTGACCAAAGGCCGCATCGGCTGGAACATCGTTACTTCGTATCTGGAGAGCGGGGCGCGCAACATTGGGCATAGAACTCAGACCGATCACGACAGCCGCTACGATTATGCCGACGAGTATCTGCAAGTGGTGTACAAACTGCTGGAAGGCAGCTGGGAGCAAGATGCGGTATTGCGTGACCGTGAACGCCGCATCTTCAGCGACCCGCGCAAAATCCACCCCATCAATCATCAGGGCACTTTCTTCAACGTACCGGGCATTCACCTGTGCGAACCGTCACCACAGCGCACGCCGGTGCTGTATCAGGCGGGTGCATCGAGTCGCGGCAAACAGTTTGCCGCAGAACATGCCGAATGCGTATTTGTTGCTGCGCCGTCAAAAGTGCTGCTGAAGAAAACCGTTGCTGACATTCGCCGCCGCGCGGCGGAAGCGGGGCGCGATCCTTACAGCATCAAAATCTTCAATCTGCAAACCGTGATTGTCGGCGAAACCGATCGGGCGGCGCAGGCGAAGTGGAAAGAGTACACCTGCTGGGTCAGCTACGAAGGCGCGCTGGCGCTGGTGTCGGGCTGGACCGGCATCGACTTCGGCCAGTATCAGCCGGATCAGGTGCTGAAATATATCCACACCAACGCCATTCAATCAGCGGTCGAAACCTTCTCCACCGCCGATCCCGATCGTCAGTGGACGGTAAAAGCGCTAGCGGATTGGGTCGGCATCGGCGGTTTTGGTCCGCTGATTGTCGGCAGCGCGGAAACGGTCGCGGATGAGTTGCAAAGCTGGGTCGAAGAAACCGACGTCGATGGTTTCAACTTCGCCTACGCACTGACGCATGAAACCTTTGAAGATGTGGTGGAGCTGCTGATCCCGGAGCTGCAAAAGCGCGGCGTCTACAAAAAAGAGTACGCGCAGGGCACGCTGCGCGAGAAGTTATTCGCTGCCGGTCCGCAGCTGCAGGCACCGCATCCGGGCGCGGGCTATCGCGTTAAAGCCTCCACGCTGCAGGAGGTTTCATGATCGAAATAGATAACCTCAGCAAACACTATCGCGCGCCCGACGGCCGCATCACCGAGGTGCTGAAATCCATCAGCTTGCAGGTGCCGCAAGCCAACATTACCGCCGTTGTTGGGCCGAGCGGCGCGGGTAAATCGACTTTGGCGAAGTGCATCAGCCTGCTGGAGCAACCGAGCGCCGGCAGCATCCGCGTTAACGGCAGCGATCTCTCGCGGCTGGATGGCGAAGCGCTGCGTCAGGCACGTCGCTCAATTGGTACCGTGTTCCAGTCTTCCGCGCTGCTGCAACGCAAAACCGCGTGGGAGAACATCGCCTTGCCGCTGCACTATCTCGGCGTGGTGGAGCGCGATATCGCCGCACGTGTGGGCGAATTGCTGGAGAGCGTAGGTCTCAGCCACAAAGCCAAAGCCTATCCCGGCCAGCTTTCCGGTGGTCAGCGGCAACGTATTGGCATCGCGCGGGCGCTGGCGTTGCGCCCTTCGGTGTTGCTGGCGGATGAGGCCACCTCAGGGCTCGATCCCGAAGCCACCATCACCGTACTCGACTTGCTGAAAAAACTGCGAGATGACTACAAGCTGGCGATTGTGCTGATCACCCATGAAATGGATGCGGTGCGTCAGGCGGCTGATGCGGTAGCGGAAATTCGCGACGGCCAAATCGTGCAGTACGGCGTGGTGAAAGAGTTGCTGGCGCAGCCGGATTCTCTATTGGGACAGCGCCTGTTCCCGCTGGCGGCGCAGGCGGGCGATGCCGAACTGGTGTTGCAGCTCAGCTATCGCACCGATGTGCCGGTCGCCAGCGACTGGATATCGCGCCTCAGCCAGCAGTTTGGTTTGCGTATTGATCTGCTCGGTGCGCATGTTGAGCTGGTAAACGGTCTGCAAGCCGGCCGCCTCAAGGTGGGCATTCACTTTCAGCATGAGCGCGTGCCGCTGGCACGCTTGCTGTCGCAGCTGGAACAACTGGGCTTAGTTGCCAGCGTTTCCGGCAGCGTGTTGCCATTGCGGGAGGCGGTATGAGCGTATCAGTGATGAGTCAGGATACGCCGTGGCCAGAAATCCCGGCGTTAATGCTGCCCGCTCTGGGTGAAACTGCGTTAATGGTGGTGATCGTGATGCTGTTCGTGGTCACCTTCGGCGGCATCGTCGGTGTGGTGCTGTTTAACACCTCATCGCGCGGTCTGTTTCCGCATCGCGGTATTAACCGGGTGCTGAGTTGGATTGTGAACATGGGTCGTTCGCTGCCGTTTCTGGTACTGATGGCGGCCATCATTCCGTTCACCTTCTGGCTCACCGGCACCACCATCGGCATTCCCGCTGCCGTTGTGCCGATGATCGCCGCCGGCATTCCGTTCTTTGGCCGTCTGGTGGACAACGCGCTGCGTGAGCTGCCCGGCGAAGTCACGGCGGTAGGTTTGGTATGTGGCGGATCGCGCTGGCAGATCATCCGCTCGGCACAACTCAGTGAAGCGCTACCGGCGATTGTTGCGGCGGTGACGCTCAACCTGATCTCAATGATTGAGTACTCCGCCATTGCCGGCACCATCGGCGCGGGCGGGATCGGCTATCTGGCGGTGGTGTACGGCTATCAGCGCTTCGACAACCACATCATGATCGCCACCATCGTGGTGCTAATCGCCCTCATTCAAACCATCCAATTTCTCGGCGACCGTTTGGTCACCGCATTACGCCATCCTCAGGGGACATCGTTATGACAACACAAGATTTCGAACTGCGTAAAACCCGCCGCTGGCCGTGGCTGCTACTGATTATAGTGGTCGTTGTACTCGCAGCAGGCGGCTGGTTCTGGCGCGGCCAACAGGCGCAGGCGGTGGTATTTGGTACCACGCTGAAGGTGCATTTTGAACCGGCGATGGCCGGCGAGCAGAAGCTGATCGAATACGTTGGTGAGCACATCGCGCCGGATTACGGCCTGACGCTGGAAGCGGTGGGCGTGCAGGATCCGGTGCAAGCCGACCGCGCGGTAGCGGAAGGGCAGTATGCTGCGACGATATATCAGCACCAATGGTGGCTGAAGCAAGTGGTGGATGCCAACGGCTTTGCGCTGACTTCAACGCTGCCGCTGTTCCAGTGGGCGTTTGGTATTTATTCCGATCGCTACACATCGGTGGCGGATCTGCCGCAGGGCGCGACCATCGTGGTGCCGGATGACGGCGCCAATCAGGGCCAGGCATTATGGCTGCTGGCGCGTCAGGGCTTAATTACGCTCGATCCTAACGTCGAGCCGCGTACGGCCAAACTGAAGAACATTTTTGGCAATCCGCACGGCTTCGTATTTAAAGAACTCGATCTGCTGACCATGCCGCGTGCACTCAACTCGGTGGATGCGGCAATTGGTTACGTCTCGCAATTCGACGCCGGTAAAGTGCCGCGCGAAAAAGGCATTCTGTTCCCACCTGCACCGCGTACTTTCGCCTCACAGCTGGTGATTGGCACGCCTTACCTGGACCAGGAAAATATTGAGAAGCTGAAAAAAGCCTTCTCCGATCCGCGCGTACAACAGTGGTTAAAGACCACCGACGATCCGCTGGTAAAAGGGGTGTTGGTGCCGGTCTCAGCCGAGTAAGTTTTTGCTGATTGGATACCCGGACGCGTCAGGCGTGTCCGGGTTTTTGTGTTGGCGAAAATTAAGTTATCTAATTGATTTTAATGTAAATAAATATCAAGAATTGTTGTTTTGGTACAGCCAGAAAAACGCTTATAACAACCTCACCTGCACTACAAAACAACAACGTGAGGCGTTATGAGTTCTCTTCCTTTAGAAAACACCATCCCGGTTTCCGAACCGGTACGTTCGGTCAGTGACGTGGCAAGACTGATCAACACTCGCACCAAAAATGACAACTACGCGCGCATGATTGTGTTCCTCGCGCTCGGCGGCGTGTTTCTCGACGCCTACGATCTCACCACGCTGTCGTACGGCATCGATGATGTGGTGCGCGAGTTTCAGCTCTCGCCGCTGCTCACCGGTTTAGTGACCTCCTCAATTATGGTTGGCACCATTGTTGGCAATCTGGTGGGCGGCTGGCTGACGGATAAATATGGCCGCTATTCAGTGTTTATGGCCGACATGCTGTTCTTCGTGGTTTCAGCGATTGCGGCGGGCTTGGCACCGAACGTTTGGGTGCTTATTGGCGCGCGTTTCCTGATGGGCGTTGGCGTTGGGATCGATCTGCCGGTGGCGATGTCGTATCTGGCGGAGTTCTCCAAATTTGCCGGTAAAGGCAACAAAGCCGCCCGACTCGCAGCCTGGTGCCCGATGTGGTACGCCGCGTCAACGCTGTGCTTCCTGTTGATCTTCGCGCTCTACTTCCTGCTGCCAAAAGAGCATCTTGACTGGCTGTGGCGCGCGTCGCTGCTGTTCGGTGCGGTACCGGCGCTGCTGATCATCGCGGTGCGCAGCAAATTTATGAATGAATCGCCACTGTGGGCGGCGAATCAGGGCGACCTGAAATCGGCGGTGCGCATCCTGCGTGATTCCTACGGCATCCACGCACACGAAGCAGAACACGAAGCGCCACCAGCTGCTGCGGCGCCGAAAGTGAGTTGCCGCGTGCTGTTTGAGAAACCATGGCGCGAACGCACCATCGTCGCGGGCGTGATGAACATCTGTATCTCATTTGAATACACCGCCATTGCTTTCTTCCTGCCGTCGATTCTGGCGCAGTTCCTCGGCGCGGGCGTGTTTGAAACCATCTCGGCCTCGCTGGGACTCAACGCGCTGTTCGCCTTCACCGGCGGCCTGCTCGGCATGCGTCTGGCGTGGAAATATCCGTCGCGGCACGTCGCCATCGCTGGCTTTGCGCTGCAATTCTTTGCGCTGATCGCGCTGGCGTTGATTGGTCATCCAGAAGCCATCGCTGGAATTGTCTTTGCGGTATTGATGCTCGGTTTGTGGCTGTTTGCTGAAGGCTTCGGGCCGGGCGCGCAGCTGATGGTCTATCCGGCACTTTCTTATCCAACCTCGATTCGCGCCACTGGCGTGGGCTTCAGCCGCGCACTTTCCGGCATTGGCAGTGCGTTAGCGCTGTTCATCCTGCCGATTCTGCAGGCTGCGCTCGGCACCAACATGTTCTGGGTGGTTTCGCTAGCGGCGATCATCCCAATCTTCTTCCTGCTGGCGGTGCGCCACGAGCCCACGCTGCATGACATCGACGATCTTTCACATCAGGAGTCACCATGAGTTTACTGGCAACAGGTACCGATTATGCGGCGCTGGCAGCGCACTTCCGACCCATCTTCGCGCGCATCGCTGAAGGAACAGTGGCGCGTGAGCGCGAACGTATTTTGCCGCATCAGCCGATTAACTGGCTGAAAGAGGCGGGATTCGGCACGGTGCGCATTCCAAAAGAGAAGGGCGGTTGGGGCGCATCGCTGCCGCAACTGTTCCAGCTGTTAACTGAACTGGCAGAAGCCGACTCGAATCTGCCTCAGGCGCTGCGCGCCCATTTTGCCTTTGTTGAAGACCGGCTGAACCAGCCGGACAGCGCGGAACGCGATCGCTGGTTTGGCCGTTTTATTGATGGCGAGCTGGTGGGCAGCGGCTGGACGGAAATTGGCGCGGTAAAACTCGGCGATGTCATCACGCGCATCACGCCTGCCGAAAACGGCTGGACGCTCAGCGGCGAGAAGTTTTACAGCACCGGCGCACTGTTCGCCGACTGGATTGACGTCTATGCGCGCCGCAACGATAACCAGGGCGATGTCATCGCTCTGGTGAACACCCACCAACCCGGCGTAACGCGTGAAGACGATTGGGACGGATTTGGCCAGCGCTTAACCGGCAGCGGCACCACGCGTTTTGACAGTGCCCATGTTGAGCAGGAACACGTCTACGATTTCGCTACGCGATTCCGTTATCAAACCGCCTTCTACCAGCATGTGTTACTGGCAACGCTGGCGGGAATTGGTCGTGCGGTGGCGCGCGATGGTGCGCAAGCGGTGGCGGCGCGAAATCGGGTTTACAGCCACGGCAACGGCGACGTTGTGCGTCAGGATGCGCAGATTCTGCAGGTGATCGGGGAAATCACCAGCCTGGCGTTTGCGGTAGAAGCCACGGTGATCCGCGCGACACATTCACTGCAATCAGCATACGTTGCCCACTTGAGCAGCGATGAAGCGCAAGTTGCCGCAGCGAATGTGCTGGCTGAAGCCGAAGCGGGCCAGGCGCAGGTGATTGCCAGCGAACTGGTAACGCGCGCCGCGACGGAACTGTTTAACGCGCTGGGCGCATCCGATACGCGCGTCGGCAAAGCGCTGGATCGTCACTGGCGCAACGCGCGAACCGTATCGTCACATAATCCGGTGGTGTACAAAGCGCGCGATATCGGCGATTGGAAAGTGAATGGCACCGCCCCAACGGGGATTTGGCAGATTGGCAGAGGCGAGGGCTGATAAACCCCGGTGCGTATGAATCGGCACCTGGCATGTAGGGTCGCCATTCATGGCGACCATAACTTACAAACTCGTTAAATGATCACGTTAAATCACTTTGTGAATCACAATCCAAAATTCAAAGTTGTTCATTATTAAGCCAAGTTTTTTATTCAGCATCGGCAAATTATTAATTAAGATTGGCCCTGATTTTTAAGTTGATATCAATAACAGGGAGCAACAGAATGCAATCAGCCAGCCACACAAACCCTCACAAAACATATGATCCTCTACTCATTCTGAACAAACTAGCTGTTTAAATGATCCGAAATTCAACGCGGATATTAGTTGAGATATCCCCAGCTTGGGGATATTCTATCCCTTAGTTGGCGACAGGGAAAAGCATGCACGCGACATTTATTGAGCTGTCCAGCTTTCAAAAATACCGGATGGAATACCTGAACGATGATCAGTTTAGGCTGTTCCAGAATATGTTGCTGGCCGACCCTGAAAAAGGCGATGTGATCCCGGATACGGGCGGCCTGCGTAAAGTCCGGTTCAGGGATGAGCGCCGAAACAAGGGCACAAGAGGTGGGATCAGGGTTATCTATTACTGGACGAACGAAAAAGGCCAGTTCATCCTCTTCACGATCTACGATAAGGATCAACGCGACGATCTGACCAAACAGCAGCGCGATGCCTTGGGTGCGGCGCTGAACGTGATTAAAAAAGGGCTGAGACATGACTGAACGCGACATTTTCAGTGAGCTGATGACGGGTATGCAGGAGCTGAAAGATCATCAAGACGGAAAAATCACGCTTAAGACTTACAAGGTCAGCAAGCGCGCGCCTATCACTATCGCTCCACAGGAACTACGTGATGTGCGCGAAAAACTTAACCTGTCTCAGGCCGTTTTTGCGCACTTCCTTCATACTGGTGAAACCACATATCAAAATTGGGAGCAAGGCAGGTCCCGGCCTAACGCTCAGGCTATTTTGCTTATACGCATGGTGCAGCAGAATCCCGAAACACTGCAGACGCTCGCGCAGCTTTCGCGCTGTGCTCATAACGCCATCTAGGGTTTGAACCGCATAAGACAAAAAGCGTTTAAATAATTTCTACCATTACGAATATCAAATCCATCCGGGCCATTTATCAGGCCCGGATTAATTAATAATCTACTTCTTATCCAGCGACCAGGTCGCGCTGCGCACATCCACTTTCACTGGCAACAGACCCACGCGTGTAAAGGTATCCGCTAGCGCTTGCTGCTCATCAAACACCTGCGGGGTCATGCGCGACGCGCCGTAAGGCAGACGTTTAATGGTGGTTTGCCAGATGGCTTTATCCAGGCCGGTAGATTTCGACAGAATCGCGGCCGCGTCATCCGGGTTCTTGTTGGCCCAATCGCTGAGTTTGCTCAGCTCATCAACCACCTGTTTCGCGGTATCAGGATGGCCTTCCGCAAACGGTCGGCTGGCGAGATAGAAAGTGTAATGCGGCACTAATCCTTCCGCGTTGCGGATTTCACGCGCACCGGCGTTGGCTTCCACTTCTGCCAGGTACGGATCCCAAATCACCCACGCATCAATTGCGCCTTTCTGGAACGCAGCGCGCGCATCGGCAGGCGGCAGATACACCGGCGTCACGTCTTTGTAGTTAAGTCCCGCATCTTCCAGCGCTTTCACCAGCAGATAGTTAACGTCAGAACCTTTGTTCAGACCGACGCGTTTACCTTTCAAATTCGCCACGCTCTTAATCGTGGAATCTTTCGGCACCACGATGGCTTCGGTTTTTGGGTTAGCCGGTGAATGACCGAGATAAATCAAATCGGCTTTCGCTGCCTGCGCGAAGGCCGGCGGCGCATCGCCGGTAGCAGCCAAATCAATGCTGCCGACGTTTAAGCCCTCTAGCATCTGCGGACCCGCCGGGAACTCCACCCAGCGAATAGCGATGCCTTCCTTCTTAAAGGTTTCATCCAGCGTGCCACGATATTTCAGCAGGGCAAAGATGTTGGCTTTCTGATAGCCAATGGTGACGGTTTCTGGGTTAGCGGCAAAGGCGTGTATAGAGAGCAGGCCAAAGCTGAGAGCTAAAGCGCTCAGGACAGGAAGTTTTGCTTTCATGATGATTCTCGCGTGGTTTTTTTGCCACCTTAGCAAAGCCCTTATATAACCAATAAATAACTAATTTCGATCGCTTATAACTATTATCTATGTGATCTGGATCATTCACTGTAATCAGCAAACGCGATTGGAATTTCCATAGATGCCCATATAATTAGCACGGTAATAATTTGTATAACAAATCAAAATGCCATTACCAAAAGCTTCTGTCAGGATAAGCAATTCCGCTGCCTGCATAAGGTTTTACCCGTTCTATGAAGTGGTTTTCACGAAGCGCAGTGCTGTTTTCTGCCAAAACCTGTCTTGCTGCCTTTCTGGCTTTTTACATTGCTCTGGAACTCAATCTCGATAAACCGGCCTGGTCACTGACTACAGTGTACGTTGCCTCGCAGCTCTATTCGGGATCGACGGTATCGAAATCGGTTTTCCGTTTCTTCGGCACCCTGCTGGGCGGGCTGTTTACGCTGCTGATCTATCCCGCCACGGTGCAGAATCCGCTGCTGTTTAGCCTGTGCATCTCGCTGTGGGTGGCGGTTTGTCTCTATCTCTCGCTGCACGACCGCACGCCGAAGAGCTACGTGTTTATGCTGGCGGGCTACAGCGCAGCGATCATGGGTTTTCCCGATGTGGTAGAGCCCTCGGCCATCACCTACACGGTGATTTCCCGCGTTGAGGAGATCACCGTGGCGATTGTTTGCAGCAGCCTGGTGCATCGCCTGCTGTGGCCGGTCTCGATGCGCAATCTGTTAGAGCAGAGCGTTAACCTGTGGTATCAGAACGCGCGCAAACTGTGCAGCGATCTGGTCACGGCGATGCCCGCTGAGAAGTCGGTGGAGCGCGAAGATATCCTGATTCAGATGGCCAACTATCCGCTTAACGTCGAAACGCTCATCACGCATTGTGTGTACGAAGGCGATGCCGCGCGGCGTCTGGTGCGCTTAGTCAGCGTGCAGTATCAGCACCTCTCCTATTTCATCCCCACGCTGACGGCCATCGAATCGCGCCTCAACCTGCTGGCGCAGCAGCAAATCCGTTTTCCCGACTACATCGCTGAAGTCTTCCAGCAATTTTTGCTGTGGCTAAACGGTGAAGATCAGCTGCCGGTACGCGACAAGCTCAGCCACGCGCAGGAGCAGCTGAAACAAGCGTGGCAACAGGGCAGGCTTAACAGCGAAGAGAGCATTCTGCTGATGGGATTGCTGGAACGCTTGCTCAATTTTGTACGCATCGTCGATGCCTATCAAAGCGTTAGCGAGCGTGTGAGTGAGTGGGCACCTGCGGTGAAAGCCGGAAAGATGGCGCGCGCGCATAAACACGTCGATAAGGGATTGTTGCTGCTGTCGTCGTTTACCGCGTTTATCGCCACCTTCGTTACCTGCGTATTTTGGATCGGCAGCGGCTGGGTGGATGGTGCCACCGCGCCGATGATGGCGGCGGTGCTGTGTTCCTTCTTCGCCGGCATGGACAGCCCAATTGCACCGATGAAGCTGTTCCTGAAAGGGGTGCTGATCTCCGTGGTGATCAGCCTGCTGTATATCACCTTGCTGATTCCGCAGGCGGTGACCTTCGAAGCGCTGGTGATCTGCCTTGCGCCGGGCTTGCTGGCGCTGGGATTGGTTATCGCCAATCCGTCGACCAACCTGATTGGCCTGATTGTCGCCACGCAGATTCCTGGCTTGATTGGCATGAGCCACAACTTCAAGCCCGATTTACAACTTATAGTGAACGCTATCCTTTCGACGCTGGTGGGCATTACCTTTGCGGTTGTGATCACGGCGCTGATCCGCAACAAGCGCCCGTCATGGACCGCCAAACGTGCGGTACGCAAAGGTATCCGCGAGCTGCTGCATTTTATCGCCACGGTGCGGCTCAACAGCGTCACGCTGACCGCGCGTCAGCAGTTTGTTTCGCGCACGCTGGATAAGGTCAATATCATCCTGCCGCGTAAACGTGTCGATCCGGTGCCAGAGTTGGTCTCTGGCGGCAATCTGATCGCAGAAGCCTGGCTGGGGGCAAACTGCTACGATTACTACACGCGTCATCGGGAGCTGCTGCTGGCGCATCACATTGAAAGTGCGGCGATGTTCCATGAGCTAAGCCAGTTTCTTAAGCGCCGGTTGAAGTCGCTGCAAACCACGCCGCAGCCGGAATTGCTGGCGGAACTGAACACGCTGTTGCTACGGTTGGAAGCGGCGGCGCTGCGGGAGAACACGCTGTTTGCGCCGATGTTCCACCTGTTCAATATTCGTTTATCGCTGTTTCCTGCGGCGCGCTGGCCGGAAAACCATTACAGTGCTGAACAGCATGTTTAAAACGGAGTTAAGCAGATGAAATTGATTGGTTTGATTGGCGGGATGAGCTGGGAATCCACCGCGCTCTATTACCGTATTATCAATGAGCAGGTGAAGCAGCAGCTGGGCGGATTGCACTCCGCGCGCAGCCTGATGTACAGCGTCGATTTCCATGAAATTGAAAAGCTGCAGGCCGCAGGCGAGTGGCAACAAGCGGGTGAGATTCTGGCAGAAGCGGCTGTTAGCCTGGAGAAAGGCGGCGCAGATTTCATCGTGCTCTGTACCAACACCATGCACAAAGTCGCGCAGCAGATCACCGATGCGGTGAGCATTCCGCTGCTGCATATCGCCGATGCCACCGCACAGCGCATTCGTCAGACGGGCGTGAAAAAAGTCGGTTTGCTGGCGACCGCATTCACCATGGAGCAGGAATTTTACAAAGGTCGGCTTAATCAGTCGGAAATTGAGGTGATGGTGCCCGATGCAGCAGGCCGCAAAGTGGTGCACGACATCATTTATCAGGAGCTCTGTCTTGGCGTGATCCGTGATGAGTCGCGCGCGCAATACCGCAAGATTATTGCCGAGCTGGTGGAGCAGGGCGCAGAGGCGATCATTCTTGGTTGCACCGAAATCACCTTACTGGTGAAAGCTGAGGACGCCAGCGTTCCGCTGTTCGATACCACCTTGATCCACGCCGAAGACGCCGTAAAACTCGCGCTCCCGTAGGGTCGCCATTTATGGCGACCGATTGACAAGCATTACGAAATTCATGGCGACTGAGCGCACCTCACCTCTTTATGAGGTGCGCTTCAACTTGCGTGCCAGAACCTGCAACTGCTGCGCAATCTCCGCCACATCCACTTCATCCTGCAGCGGTGCTGCCGTGGTTTCCCGCAACACTAACTCGGTTTCCAGCGTCTTCTCTGTCACATCGCCGCCTTCCAGCTGAGCCAGCAAGCGATCAACGCTCACCACGCCCAACTGCTGCAGATCCTGACGCACGGTAGTTAACGGCGGCTGATACCACGCGCTTTCCGCTGTATCGTCATAACCAATCAGCGAAATCTCCGCTGGGATCCTCACGCCATGCTGATGCAGCGCGCGCATCGCGCCGAGCGCCATCTGATCGTTAGCCACCAGCAGCGCCTGCGGCAGACGGTCAGGTAACTGCGCCAGCAGCACCTGATAGCCCGATGCCGCGCTCCAGTCACCGCTCAGCACGCAGAATGGCGTGAGTTGATGCGCGGCCAGCGCTTGCTGCCACGCAGCGAAACGCGCGCGCGCCGATGCAGAACTTGCCGGGCCATTTAACACGCCAATCTGACGATGGCCGAGCGCCACCAGATGATCAACCGCCTGCTGCGCACCGGATTCGCTTTGATACTGGCATTGCGCCACTTCAGCGCTGCGCTCCACGTCGAGAAACAGCACCGGTTTGTTGTCGCACTGTTGTTGAATCTGCGCGGCCTGCGCGGCATCCAGCGGCAGGTTGATCAGCAGCGCATCGACGCGCTGCGCCAGCAGTTCATTCACGGTGTCCTGCGGCGCGCTGTCGGGATTCGCCATGGCGATCACCAGATGATAACCCTGCGCTGCCGCACGTTGCTGAATCGCCGAAGCGATCTGGGCGGGCGCCATTAAGGCTAAATCACTGGTGGCGAGTCCCAGCGTGCGGGTGTTTTTCCCTGCTAACTGTTGCGCCACACGATTCGGCACATAGTTGAGCTGCTGCATTGCGGCTTCTACTTTGGCGCGGGTGCGCGGCGAAACCTGCTCGGAATGGTTGAGGACGCGGGAAACGGTTTGATAAGAAACCCCAGCCAGATGAGCAACATCGTCGAGGGTTACGGAGCGCGCAGTCATGAATCTCTCCTGAAGATTAAGCTGCGAGTGTAGCAAATTTTTCCCTGCCGACACGCACTTAAGCCGCTACACTGCCAAAGGTAAAAAGAGGAGAACCGGATGCAACTCAATAACCATCAGATTCAGGATATCAACACCCTGGCGGCCTGGCTGGCGCTGGATCAGATGCCACAAGATGGCACGCTCGACATCGATTTAGCCATTCTCGCTGGTCACGCGGTGTTGCCGAACGTGGAAGCGGTGATTGCCGTGGCGAAAAAGTATCAGCTGCCGTTGTTGATCAGCGGCGGCATTGGCCACTCAACGCCGCTGCTGGTGGAGATGCTCGCGGCGCATCCGCTGTATCGCCAAATTGATAGTAAAGACAAAAGCGAAGCCGAATTGTTAGGCGACGTTGCCCGCCTCTTTGCCGCGCTGCCGGACGATCTGCTGTTGCTGGAAACCGTCTCACGCAACTGCGGGGAAAACGCCGCCTTCAGCCAGAAGCTGCTGGATGAGCACAGCTGGCAGCCGCAGCGCGTATTGCTGGTGCAGGATCCGCTGATGCAGCGTCGCACCTGGGAAACCTTCCGCTATCAATGGCGCGATCGTGCGGATGCGCCGGAATTTATCAGCTGGCCGGTGTTTGTGCCGCAGGTAAAGATGGACGCAGGCATGCTGCGCATCATCGGTGCGCCGCCGCAGGGATTGTGGTCGATGGAGCGTTTTCTTTCGCTGCTGATGGGGGAAATCCAGCGCTTGCGTGACGATGAAAATGGCTACGGCCCGCGCGGCAAAGGTTTCCTCGGCCACGTCGAGGTGCCAGAAGCGGTGGAAGCTGGCTGGCAACGCCTGAAGCAGTTGCCAGGCGTGCAGTCACGGTTGTGATGAGCACAGAGCGGCTTTCGTTCGCCTCTTGCTGAGGCAGTTGCAGCACCGTGGTGCGGCGACCGAGCAGAGGACGCCTGGCCGCGCCCTCTG
>NZ_DALYOQ010000002.1:135489-139724 GCF_031974595.1 Pantoea sp. CTOTU46764
GCATCCATGCGGCTCGCCCTGGAATCCCTCATTCGCTCAGCGAGTTAGGATGTCGCTTCAACACCCGCGCTTCAGCAGCGATGCATTCTCTTGGCTCACAATTGCTATAAATCCCGTAGGGTCGCCATTTATGGTGACCTGGTGCGTATAAATTCGCACCCTACGAAAAACCAATTCGGGGATTGTTATCCCTGGCGACCCGTTTTATCGACCCTGCACATACACCTGCAAATTGACATACACCGCATTCAGCAACGGCGTCACCACGCCGCTGCGTGCGCCGCGCACCAGCAGATCGCCAATCACCTGATCGGCCTCAATCTCAAAGCCCTGAGTTAAATCGCGATACATTGACGAGGTCATCGCTGCTTGGGGATTGTTTAGCGTCTCATAAATCTTCGCCGTCACCGCCGGGCGCTGCTGATAACCTTCCGCACTCAGCACCGCCAACACTTCACCAAAAACAGTTTGCAGCAGCGCTTCGCCGCCTTGTGACGTCAGCACCTGTTGCGTATTACCGCGCGCGAGACAACACACCGCACCCAAGGTGCTGAGCAGCAACCATTTTTCCCACAGCTCGCTGATGATGTTATCGGCAAACACCGTATCAAACTGCGCCGCACGCAGCGCTTCATCCACGCGCTGCAAACGCGCATCGTTGTGACCGTCCAGCGCGCCGTAATAGAGGATATGCAGCGGCGTCATCTGCAGCACTTCGCCGTTTTCACCCAGCGTGGCGTTGATTTTGCACAAGCCGCCAATCACCTTGTCGCCAAAGCGCGCGCGCAGCGTATCGATATGTCGCATGCCGTTGAGGATCGGCATGATCAGCGTGTCCGGACCGACAGCGGGCGCGATGTCGGTCATCGCCTGATCCAGCGCGAAGCTTTTCACCGTCAAAATAATCAGGTCAAAATGCCCCGAAAGCGAACCGGCCTGCGCCAGCTGTGGCTGAATCACTTCGCTGCCTGATGGCGTTTTCAGCACCAGACCGGTTTGCTGCAACTGCTGAAAGCGGCGCTCGCGCACCAGAAAAGTCACATCACGTCCTGCTTGCGCCAGACGCGCGCCGAAATAGCCGCCGGTGGCGCCGGCACCGACTACCAGAATACGCATGGTCAATTTTCCCGTTGAGAGTGAAAGCCTTACCTTAAAGTGAGCGGCGATGGCTTTCCAGCCCGTAAATGCTGAATCAGAGACAAGATTTTAACGATGTTTAAAAAAGGCTCAAACTGTTCGTATTTACTCGTACAATAGGTTTAGGCTGTTGCGCAGCGGCGGGCAATGGTGCGCGCCGCAGAACGAGTCGAATGACTAAGGACGCATCATGCCCCGAACCCTCCCCATCGAACGTTATCGCAACATCGGCATCTCCGCGCACATCGATGCCGGTAAAACCACCACCACTGAGCGCATCCTGTTTTACACCGGAATGAGCCACAAGTTAGGTGAAGTGCACGATGGCGCGGCAACCACCGACTGGATGGCGCAGGAGCAGGAGCGTGGTATCACCATTACCTCGGCGGCGGTGAGCTGCTTCTGGCCAGGCATGGACGGCAGCTTTACGCCGCACCGCATCAACATCATCGATACGCCCGGACACGTCGATTTCACCATCGAAGTTGAGCGCTCAATGCGCGTGCTAGATGGCGCGGTGATGGTGTATGACGCGGTTGGCGGCGTGCAGCCCCAGTCTGAAACCGTGTGGCGCCAGGCTAACAAATATCATGTGCCGCGCATCGCCTTCGTCAACAAAATGGATCGTCAGGGCGCGGACTTCTTCCGCGTGGTGCAGATGATGAAAGACCGTCTGCACGCCAATCCGGTGCCGATCGTCATTCCTATTGGTGCGGAAGAGCACTTCAGCGGCGTGGTCGATCTCAACAAAATGCGCGCCATTTACTGGGACGACGCCAGCCAAGGCATGAGCTTCAGCTATGCGCCAATTCCTGCTGAGCTACAGGCACTTGCCGCCGAGTGGCGCGAGAACATGGTGGCAGCAGCGGCCGAAGCCAGCGAAGCGCTGATGGATCGCTATCTGGAGCAGGGCGATCTCAGTGAAGACGAGGTGATTGCCGGATTGCGTCAGCGCACGTTGCTCGGTGAAATCCAGCCGATGCTGTGCGGCAGCGCGTTCAAAAACAAAGGCGTGCAGCGCATGCTCGACGCGGTGATTGAACTGATGCCTTCGCCGCTCGACGTACCGGCGGTGAGCGGCGTAAATGAGCAGGGCGAACACGACGAACGTCATGCGGATGACAGCGAGCCGTTCTCGGCGCTGGCGTTCAAACTGATGAGCGATCCCTACGTCGGACAGCTGACTTTCGTGCGCGTCTACTCCGGCGTGCTGCGCAAAGGTGACAGCGTGTGGAACGCGGTGAAAGGGCGCAAAGAGCGCATCGGTCGCATCGTTCAGATGCAGGCCAATGACCGTATCGAAATCGATGAGATTCGTGCCGGCGATATCGCCGCCTGCGTGGGGTTGAAAGAGGTCACCACCGGCGAAACGCTGTGCGATCCTAATGCGGTGATCACACTGGAGCGCATGGCGTTTCCCGATCCGGTGATTTCGCTGTCGATTGAGCCGAAAACCAAGAGCGATCAGGAGAAAATGGGCCTGGCGCTGCAGCGGCTGGCGGCCGAAGATCCGTCGTTCCGTCTGCACACCGATGAGGAATCGGGCCAGACGATCATTTCCGGTATGGGCGAACTGCATCTGGAGATTATCGTGGATCGCATGAAGCGCGAGTTTGGCGTGGAAGCCAACATCGGTCGGCCACAGGTGACCTATCGCGAAACCATCCGCAAAACGGTGCGTGACGTGGAAGGCAAGTTTGTGCGCCAGTCGGGCGGTAAAGGTCAATACGGCCATGTGGTGCTGACGCTGGAACCGCAGCAGGCGGGTGCCGGATTTGCCTTTGAAGACGCCACCAAAGGCGGCGTGGTGCCGCGCGAGTTCATCCCTTCGGTGGAGAAGGGGATTCGTGAAGCGCTCAACAGCGGCGTGCTGGCCGGTTATCCGGTGGTGGACATCAAAGCCACGCTGACGTTTGGTTCGTACCACGATGTCGATTCATCGGAAATGGCATTCCGTATGGCGGCGATCTTTGGTTTCAAAGCCGCCGCGAAACGGGCCGATCCGGTGATCCTCGAACCGCTGATGCAGGTGGAAGTAGAAACGCCGGAAGAGTATGCCGGTGGCGTGATGGGCGATTTATCGTCGCGGCGCGGTACGCTGCAAGGCATGGATGAACGCTTTGGTGCGCGCATTATTCGCGCCGAAGTGCCGCTGTCCGAGATGTTTGGCTACGCCACCACACTACGATCGATGTCGCAAGGCCGCGCAACCTACAGCATGGAGTTTGCGCACTATGCGGAAGCACCCCGCAACGTGGCTGAAAGCATCATCGCCGCACGCGCCTAAGCTTTAGTGTGAAATCAGACCGGGCACAGGGGTAACACTTCTTGCCCGGCCTACTTTTAAATCGACCTGTCGACCGCGTGAGTCATTTAGCACCAAAAATGGACAGTTAATTTCCGCCAGGAAGCCGATAGTATTCGCAGAATCAGGGATATTTATCGGAAATTAATCATGGATGTCATTTATCTGGATCAGTCTTGCTATCACCAGCAGGGCTTAATTGCGCTGCTGGAACATTCAAGTATCACTTGCTGTAATACGCTTCGTGAAATGAAGACGCTGATAAGTGACAGGGAAAAAACCGCCAGCCTTTCACCGATCATTATTTTTGATTTGCCGGTAAACTTCCGCACGGCGCTGGCTCAGATAGATTATCTGACCAGAATGAAAATCACCTTAAATGCGACGCTGATTTTCTTTTCAGATTCAGTAAAAAACAAAATTAATTACAGCACTCATGCCATCACAGCCGATTGTTTTATCGATAAAAGATCTCCAATCGGCACCATCAGTACCCAGCTGGCGATGATGCTGTGCCAGCATAAAAACGGCCAGTTGCTGGCTGCTCCCGCCATCAATGATCATTTAACCCGTAAAGAATTTAACTTCCTGCGTTGTTTATTCACGTACGAATCGATTGAAGGCGTGGCGAAGATAACCGGTATAAATAAAAAAACGCTCTATAGCCATCAGAATAAAATCGTTAAAAAACTTAATCTGAAAAACAGCCTGCATCTCTATCAGCGTTTTACCAATAATTTTTAAAGCATCCATCCTTACGACCGCCATTATCGCGCACCCTACAATGTAGGGT
>NZ_DALYOQ010000002.1:139734-157538 GCF_031974595.1 Pantoea sp. CTOTU46764
GCGATAATGGCGACCTTATTCCCATACATGCCCATCCTACAAAACATCGGAAAATGTCATCATCGCCCGCACCATTATTGCGTCGTCGGGGTATAAATAATCCTCAGCGTGCCCTGATAACGGCCCGCTGTCTTTGACGACAGGATGAAGGCTGGCGTAATAAGCTGCATCGGCGCGGGAACGCACAGCACCGAATTACTCTGGCCCGGCAACACCACCCGCCGCAACACACCTCTGTTGGTGACACTCCAGATAATCTCACTGCCGTTCTCAACCACCTGACGCGCTTTGGTCAGCGGGTTGATTACTTCAATCGCATAATCGAGGCGATTTTGCGCCAGAGTTTTATCCGCGCCTGTGCGATATAGCGAAAACAACCCCGTTCCCCGGCCGGGCGCGGCTGCACCTTCGTCCTGAAACAACAGGCTAACCCGGTTGCTGTCAGAATTATTGCCGTCGTACAGGCACATATCCAGCGAACGACTGCCGCTGACTGTGGTGGTGGCGCGCGCGCCGGGGAAGGTTTTTAAACCAAGGTCAACGCTGGCGGCCGCATTGCCAAACTCCGGCAGATAGATTTGCTGATTACCGTAGTCGGCGATCCAGTCACCCATTTTCGTCACATTGGTACACCCCACATTCACGTTCTGCGAATTTCCGGTGCAGGATGTGACTGGCCACTGCATCAGCGACATTTTCAACGTCGCGCTCCAGGTGCCCGCCGACGGGAATTTACTCAGCTCGGAGGAGGGAAGATAGGCCGAATAATCTGTGCCATCGCCACGCGGCGTGACGGCACCGCCAAAGGCATTCATCGGCACCAGATTGGTTGCCACCACCACATTATTCAGCGATCGCCTTTTGGTGAGATAGACATTCAGTACCAACGTCTGTTTGGTGCTGCTTTCGGTGAACAACAGCGGCACGGGATAGGGTGACGGAGACGCTTCCAGCCAGACAGGTAATGTCAGGCAGGCACCATATTGATTGCTGGTGCGCGACTGGCAAACCAGCGTGTTGCGGCCCCATTTTGGCGCGTCATTGGTATCGTAACCGCCATTTTCATTGGTCCAGATCGGCAATTGCGCCGGTACTGACATGCGGTCAAAGGCCACGGCAACGCTGGTATTGCGCCCTGAAGGCGTGAGCATGGCGGCCTGCACCTGCATGCCCGCGTTGAGGGCCAATAGCGTCAACGCGCGAATAACTCTACTTTTCATTTAAAAATCCCTATTGTTGTTCCGGCGAAGACGACGTGGTACGTGCCAGCGGAACCTCATCCGCCAGGCGGGTGACAATCAGCATTTTTGCTCGTTGCTGCACATCCTGCGGCACTGAAGCCAGCTCGATGGGTTTGCAGTCGCTGTCGCCGACGTAACGCACCACGTCATGGGTGCTTTTCACCTTCATTTCACAGCGATACATCTGCATCCCGCGCACCATGTACAAATTTTTTATGCGATGATCGGTCTCAGCGCTGAATCCGCCCTGGCCTAAACCGGACCAGCTGGCGACATTCAGCGGCGTGGCACCTTCCAGTGGACGCTGTTGGTTGATCATCAGCCTGCCAAGCCAGGTGTAGCGCGAAACAATGTTCACCTCGCTGACCAGCATGCGACCCGGCGCGATAAACAGCGTGCGTCGTCCGGCACCTTGGGTGATTTCACTGCGCATCCCGTCGGTGGATTCGATGGAATCGTTAATGCTGATCGCGCTCTGGGTGTAAGCCGGTACGCTGAATAACGTGCGGCCGGTGCCGTGCAGGCTGGCGCTGCCCGCGCCATCAACGGAGACATCCACGCGTGTGTCGCGGCTTTCATCGCTGCTTGCCACATGCACGCCCACCGCCGCTCCGGGCAGGCCGTTGCCCCATTTGCCCCAATAGAGGCCGGAACGTGCTACCGCCAATGAGGAGTTGTAGCTGCCGCTGCTGCTGAAGCGCTGAGCGGATGAACCGGACGACGCAGAGCTGAATGCCAGGCTGCCGCTGCCGTATTCGCCCGCAGTTTTGCCGTAAACGGAAGCATTCAGAGTATTTTCCTGATTACCGTTGAGGTTCACGCCGATTTCCTGCTGATTCTGCGCATCGAAATACCAGTTTTGCGCCACGTTATAGCCAACCTGATCCTTGTTGTTGCGATCGGTTTGGTAGGTCATGCCGAGCGAACTGTAGCTCGAACGTGAATCGATGGTTGGCGTGCTGAGGCGCGAGAGTGATACGGAGAGGAAGCCACCGTTGTCGCGCTGAGTTCCGCTGCTGCTGGTGCGGGTAAAGAGGTTGGCGCTGGTATTAATATTGAGTCCGTTGACGCTAAAGCCGCGCCCCAGGCCAGCCTGCCAGGTGGTAGTCTGCGTTTTACTGTAGATGTTGCGGCGCACCCACTGCGGCACGACGCCGTTATCATCCCACTGCACCGGAAGCACATTGCGGCCCTCGTTCTTGCTGGCGCTATAACCGGCATTCAGATACCAGCTTTTTACCGGCACGCTGAACATCAGGCTGCTGCTCTGGTAACACCCGCTGAAACCGTACTGCCCACCGTTGTTGCTATAGCAATCCTGCGCATACAGGGCGCTGCGGTAGAAACTGAGGGAAAATCCGTCGTTATAAGCGACCTGCTGGATATTGCCGCGCGAACCTTCGCTGCCTTTCAGGTAGCTAAAGCGGGTGGTGAGGATGCCGTCGAGCAGCGGATTATCAAATCCGTGGCTCCAGTCGAGTGCGCTTTCAATAAAGCGGTTGCGGTTGGTCACGGCGACACCGCCGGTCAGCGCAGCGTCTTGCATCACAGGCACTTTGATGCCCGCCTGCATCACACGGCGATCGGCACCCGATTGCGACGCAGCGCCGTTGCCCTGCATCTCGCGATCGGGAATGGAGCCGCCTTGCACAAACCATTCAATGTTCTGGCTGGTGGCATTACCGGTGCGGCTAAAAGGAACCTGTTGGGTACGCGACAACTGATTATCTTCATAGATACGTAGCGTCACGCTGTAGCTACCATTGGGAAAGGCGCTGGTATCAAGATTTTGCGTGCCGGCATTCAGGTAAAAGGTGCCAAGCAGTTGCTGCCCGCGATAAGCATCAATACGCGACGGGCGCGTAATAAAGACAGTGACCGGCGTGCCTTGCGCCGCCTGTGCGCGGTTCATCCAGGCGAGCGTCGAACCGACGCGCGCACCTTCGATGGTGCTGAGCGGCAGTTGGCTTAAGGTAATGTTGCCGCCGGCGTTGCTGAAGATATCGCGCGAATCCATGCGTCCGGCCTGCACATAATAGCGTTTGCCGAGATCGCGGCGCAGAAACACGTTGTTAAAACGCACTTCCTGATGACTTTGCTGCCGGTATTTTTGCGCCAGATAGTCCCAGTCGATACCGGCATAGCTGTTTTCAGTCAATCCGAGCGCGCCCGCCCCCTGCAGCGATAACGTCTGGTCATCGCGGTTGGTGACGAAGTTAATATTCTGCTGATGAATAAACGCCGCTTCCGTTTCGGCGGTCTGCTGGTAATAGGGCGATGAATTGTCAGCCGCAAGCGGCACAAATTCCGGGCCGAGAAACAGCGCCACTCTGGCATTATTTTCGTCATAGATCAGCGCGAGGGAATCGGTCTCCAGATAGTTACAGCCCGCTGCGCCGCCGTTGCTGCTGCATGCCTTATTACCGTTGCGTGCCAAAGGTTCACTGATGAGATGGTCTAAGCGCTTTTCCTGCTGCGGATCCTTTTGATAATGCTGCATCACCGCCCGCGCAACCTGATGCGGTTTCAAGAACCTGACGCTATCCAGCGAAACAGAAGCTTCAAACAAGCCGAGCGATTGCCCGTAAACAGAAAGGTTGACCCACAGCGTCTGGCCGGTGACCAGCGATTCGAAACCAGGCGGAACCTGCGTGGCCGCCCGGGGTGCAAGAGAGGGGATCAGGGTAATGAAAGAGGCGATTAAAACGACGCGAATATTGACCTTCATTACAGCATCCTGCTGAAAAAGAATAATAAGGGGGGCGAGCGGCCCCCCGAAATAATTGATCAGTCAATGCCGACAAATTAGCTCTGCGTGGTGGCCTGAGTAATCAACAGGCTAATCACGCCGGAATAGGTGCCGGTTGCCAGCACGCCTTGCGTGGTCTGCGAGATTTTCAGTGGCAATACTGACGAACCATTGGCGGTGCCCGCCGGGAACAGCGAGGCGTAAGTCAGCGCCGTGTTGGTGGTGGTGATCGGTTTTAAATCCGCGCCCAGCGTGACGGTCAAAGGTACCGCTGTACCGGTAACGGTATTGTTAAGCTGCGCAGCGCTCACCAGCGCAACGTTAATATTGGCGGTTTGCGAGTTTGACCAGATTTTGGTGTCCAGTGAATAGGTAGACAAACCACGGCCCGGAATATATTGCATATTAATGGTACCCGGTAATGCGGTTCCGTCCGCCTGGGTCATATCGACCGTCGAATCGACATTCGCATTCACCGTAATATCTTTCTGCACCGCCTGTGCATTAAATACAGCCGTTAACGCAGCAGCGATGACAAGTGGTTTAATTAATTTTTGCATTTGTAGCTCCGTGTAAATCCTTGTACTGGCCGTAAATGACCGTCTCATGGGTAGTAAACTGCTTTATAACAAACAGGTTGTTATTCCTTTAATAGGTGCTGATCATTGTCCGATAACGTACTCGGCTAAATTCCGCGTGTTGTGATCAACATATTTAATTCTGACTTCCTGAGCAGCTATTAATTCTGCAGAACGCCAGGCTTTGAAGCGCAGTGTTTCATCCGGATAAACCGTGGCGTGTTCTTTTTTCCACTGGCAGCTGCTGCTGATATGTTGTTTTGAGCAAACCGCCACCTCTCGAATCACTACGCGTACCGTACCTGAATTCTTGATTTCGCCCGATGCGGATGCAGTAAGCGATAACCTGGCATTGCGCGGCGGAATATGGACCAGCACGCCCCAGACTAAATTGATGCCGACCTGATTGCTGATGTTATTATTTGGCAGCGATTTATCTTTGAATTCATCCGGGGCAGCCACGGCCTCGAAGTAGACGCGCCAGGCGGTCTCTTTTTCCGGCGGTTGTAATGAAATCAGCCGAATGATGCGTTGAGAACCGGAAGCGAGCGCGAACTTATCCGGTGTGGCGATAAGCGAGCGTGAAACAGCATCCTCAACCAATATTTCTTTTTCAAACGGTGTCGCAGGACGCTCAATTCGCTTGATGCTGACGCGAATAAACTGCGCTTCACCGCTCTGTGATAATGTCTGCACCTGCGCCGCACCCTGATTATTCAGGCTGACTTCCATTGGATAGACACTCATATTTGCCCATGCTGATGGCATAGCAATAAAACCCGTGAGGATCAGAGGGTAAGCGAGTTTTTTTAGCAGATGATTATTGGGTGAAATACCCCATGAAAAGCCGTGATGCAGCATCTTTTGCGGTGAATCGTCCATGATAAATCCTTATGAAATCCATTAAAAACCTGTCGGATATTCCCTGTGAAAATCGGCATGGCTATTAGCCAGCGTGGCTTAATCAAGCGGAATAACCGTGCGTTAAGAAAGTTCTCATACGGGCTTTGTTAAGTCACTGTCCATTTTTGTGGTTAATTTTTTTAAGCTGTGCTGCAAAGTGAATACTTGCCAAAATATCGCAACCTAACTTAATGAAATAGCTATAAAAACAAAGATTAATTTTCAGGCTTAGAAATGGTCCTGTCAGGTTAAAATAAAATCAGGCTTTACAAAAAATAGCGCATTGATGGTAAGATCGTACTCGGAAGGGCAAAAAGACCCTTGTTAATCTTAAAATGTTAACCTCAGAAACAATGCCTCCCAAAAGCATCATCAACCGATTCTCAACCGGCTTTAAAATAACGTATGAGAAGGTGGGTGGTTTTTTAAATATTTATCATTGATAACCAGGCACACAACACAGCAATATGAAAAGCAAACAGCAACTCACAGCATTAATTTATCATCGCGCAGCAGAGATTAAGTCAAATAAAAACATCTCGTTAGTTATGCAGAAGCATTACAAACTGTTGTTTAGACTGTATCTGACTAAGCCGCTCTATTTTAAAGTCATTTTTAAAGCCAATCGCTTTATTATTGGCTCGGCCATCATGGCGTACGCCTTCACTTCAGCAAACCCAACGCTGCGTGATGTAAAAGACTTTTGTAAGAAAACCGGCCTGATTAGCGACAACACTATTGACTCCTTTCTGCTGTTTATTCGGGTAGGCGGGCGTATGGAAGTTAAAAAGGACGCGCTGGATAAACGCAAGTTAACCTACACGGTGACCAGCAAAGCGCTGGATGAAACCCGCGCCTTAATTAATACCATGATGATCCCGTATGGCATGTTGTATGGAGATTTCGACGTTTCGGCATGCCTGAAAATGGAAAACTTCCATGCCGAATACTTCCAAAAATACGCTGAAATTACCCTCAAGCATGTCTACTTATTCGATATGGTGCCAGAGAGTAAAGCCTTCATTTTCAGGGATGCCGGGCATATGCTGCTGATGGATCTTTACATCGAAAGTTTGCAACAAAAAACCACCGTTATTGAGTACAACTACCTGAAAGCGTCACTGAAATGTGGGGTATCGCGTTCGCACATCAAACGCTGCCTGCAGGACGCCGAAGCGGCGGGGTTGCTGACGCTGGATAAAGCCAGCAATACACTCATTTTGCATCTCTCCTTTATGCAAATGGCGCTGGATTATTTTGCGGTCTATATGGCCATGGTTGAGTACGGGTTACGCGGGTTATCCGGCGTGCCTCCGCTACCGGCAAGCCTGTCACGATAATCTGTTTTTTCGCTTATTCGTGAATTGCCAAATTCAACAAATCGATTGCCACTATTGTCGTTTTACATTTATTTGTCCGGGTTTTAATAATTCAGCGGGAATTAATACAGGCCAGATTAAGGTCATACATAATATTTACCTGCAATCACCAAGGACAATATGAAATTAACTTCAATAGCTTTGGCATTAGGTTTTAGCCTGCTGGGAAACGCGTTTAATGCTGTAGCCGCCGATCAACCGGTTAGCGGTGGCAGCTTAACGGTGGGTGTTGAAACCGAACCGACCACTTTTAACCCGCAGCTAAATGGTCAGGACAAAGCGGAAATCACGCTGCGTAACTTTTGGGAATCGCTGCTGGCGCGCCGTCCGGACGGCAGCTTTGTGCCGTGGCTGGCGCAGAGTTATGAAGCCAGCCAGGATGGCAAAGTGATTCGCTTTAATCTGCGTCAGGACGTCACCTTCTCCAACGGCGAGAAATTCGATGCCAACGCGGTAGCTGATAACTTCCGTCAAACTCAGGTCGCGCAATATTGCGCCGGCACCAGTTTGTGCCTGATGGGTTCGCACATCGAGAAGATTGAAACGCCGGACGATCATACTGTGGTGATCACCCTGAAAGAGGTTTATTCACCGTTCCTGTCCTTCGCAGCGGGCTTACAGATTCTGGCACCGGCCAGCTGGAAATCACCGCAGCTGAAATCGGGCGGCAAAGATCTGGCGGGCACCGGGCCGTTTATTCTCGAAAGCTATGAGAAAGGCCAGCAGGTGACCTACGTTAAAAACCCGAAATACAACTGGGCACCGGCCACCGCGAAGCATCAGGGACCGGCATATCTCGATCGCGTGACCTATCGCTTCCTGCCGGAATCCTCGGTGCGCACCGGCGCGCTGCTGTCTGGTCAGGTTGATGCGATTGAAGGCATTTCGGGTAACGATGCCGGTGAATTCAAAGACAATCCCGACTTTACCTATCAGCATGCGCTGAATACCGGTACGCCATATTCGCTGTTCCTCAACGTGGAATACGGCCCGACGCAGGATGTGAAAGTGCGCCAGGCGTTACTGCAAGGACTGGATATCGATCCGCTGCTGAAGTCGGTGTATCGCGGCGAGCGTACCCGCGCGTGGGGCATCACTTCGCCCATCGATCCGCTTTACAACAAAGAGCTGGAGGGCAAATACGGCAACAATCCTGATGCGGCCAACAAGCTGCTGGATGAAGCCGGCTGGAAAACCCGTGATGGCGAAGGTTTCCGCACTAAAGAGGGCCAGCGTCTGCGCATTGAGTTGATTCAGGCGCAGGCGACGGTGCGCGATCAGCGCGATGTGCTGCTGCAGGCAATTCAGGCGCAGGCGCGTCAGCGTCTTGGCGTCGATCTCAAGCTGAACTACGTTGATTCTGGGACTTATGCCGATGTGCGTAAAAGCGGCAAGTTTGGCACCATCGCCAACTCCAACACGCCAACCGATGGTGTGGATATCGAAAACCACTATCGTCCGATCGCTCAGGGCGGCGCAATTAACTACAGCCGCGTCAACGATCAGAGGATCAATGGCTTGCTGGATAAAGCCGCCAGCACGCTGGATCTCAAGCAGCGCCGCAATTTCTACAGCCAACTGCAGCAGGTCGCGCTACCGCAACTCGCGCTGGCAGTGCCGCTGTATGAACCGGAAGATCAGTTAGCCACCGCCAGCTACGTGCACGGCTACGGTTTCCGCAGCTATAAGCAGATGCCAGAAAGCGTTTACGATGTGTGGGTAACTAAACAGTAGGGGCGCCATTTTGGCAAGCTAACGAGGAGTGCGCTGGCCGGGGCCACTTTTTGGCCGGCGGTCCTCGCGCCGCTTACGCGGTACCTTCACTTCGCTCGTCTGCCTGATGGACCGGCGGAGACGGGACGTCCTTGTCCCGGCTCCGCCTTTCGCCCGCGTCCTGCGGGCTCTCCTGGCTTCCTCGCTTCGTTCAGCGCTGCGGATTGCCTGCCCAAAAGCGGCCCCGGCCTGCTTAAACTTCAGTGCGAATTGTTGAAAGGGGCACATTTACCACAGGCGCTGGCGCGTCTGCTGCGGCAAAAGGGCTATCCGCAGCGCTGAGGCTTTTACGTTGGGCCAGGAGCCTCACGCATGGATGCGTGAGGCAGTTCGGGGCCGGCCAGGACGGCCGATCCGCGAACGGTCCGTTGGCACGACGTGAAAGCCGAAGGTACCGCGCTAGCGGCGCGAGGACGGCCCGTGACGCAGCAGATGTGTCAGAGCCCTCACCAGTTTAAAGCAACATGCTTTCTTAACTGAGCGGCATTACGCCATAAATGGCGACCTTACGGGCGACCAAACCACCATCAGGTCTTCAATTTCGGATCCAGCGCATCACGTAAACCATCACCCAGCAGGTTAAACGCCAGCACGGTGAGGAAAATCGCCAGGCTTGGGAAGATGGCGACATGCGGCGCAATCACCATATCGGCGCGCGCTTCATTGAGCATTGCGCCCCACTCCGGCGTGGGCGGCTGCGCGCCGAGGCCGAGAAAGGACAAACTCGCCGCCGTAATAATCGACGTACCAATACGCATCGTGAAATAGACCACAATCGACGACACCGTGCCGGGCAGGATGTGACGCATGATAATGGTCCAGTCCGACGCACCAATGCTGCGCGCCGATTCAATATAGGTTTGATGTTTCAGCACCAGCGTATTGCCGCGCACCAAACGAGCAAACGCCGGAATGCTGAAGATCGCCACCGCGACAATCACGTTGCTCATGCCGCTGCCCATAATTGCCACCACCGCAATCGCCAGCAAAATGCCGGGGAACGCGAACAATACATCGCAGATGCGCATGGTGATGCGATCCCACCAGCCTTCGTAATAGCCCGCCAGCAGACCTAACACGGTGCCGATCAGCGCGCCAATCGCCACCGAGAAGAAACCGGCAATCAGCGAAATGCGCGTGCCTACCAGCACGCGGCTGAAGATATCGCGACCCAGCGAATCAACGCCAAACCAGTGCATCAGCGATGGCCCTTCGTTCAGCCGGTCGTAATCGAAATAGTTTTCCGCATCAAAAGGCGCAATCAGCGGCGCGATAAACGCCACCACAATCAGCAGCAGCACAAACAATCCGGCCAGCAGCGCCACATGCTGACGGCGAAAGCGCCGCCAGAATTCGCGCCACGGCGTGCGCACCCGGTTTTCCGTGATAGTCGGCAGGGTTTTCAATGCTGCGGCTCGTCGCCAGTTCTTCAATTGCGACTCCTTACTTGTAGCGAATGGCCGGGTTGATTGCCGCGTACAGCACGTCGACAATCAGGTTAATCAGAATGAATTCCAGCGAGAACAGCAGCACTTCGGCCTGAATTACCGGGTAATCGCGCATCTCGACCGAATCCACCAGCAAGCGGCCTAAGCCTGGCCAGTTGAACACCACTTCCACCACAATCGAGCCGCCGAGCAGGAAACCAAACTGCAGGCCCATCATGGTAACCACGGGAATCATGGCGTTACGCAGGCCGTGTTTCACCACCACCAGCGATTCGCGTACCCCTTTGGCGCGTGCGGTGCGCATATAATCTTCCTGCATCACCTCCACAAACGACGCGCGGGTGAAGCGCGCCATCACCGCCGCCACCGCCGCACCCAAGGTGATCGATGGCAAAATGTAGTGTTTCCAGCTATCCGCGCCGACGGTCGGCAACCAGCCAAGCTCGACGGAAAACACCTGCATCAGCAGCATGCCAAGCGCAAACGCCGGGAACGAAATACCCGACACCGCCAGCGTCATGCCGATGCGATCGGGCCAGCGATTGCGCCACACCGCCGAGGTGATGCCAATCGCCATACCGAAAATCACCGCCCACACCATGCTGCTCAGTGTCAGCCACAGCGTCGGGAAAAAGCGCGCGGCAATTTCGTCAATCACCGGACGTTTCGAGACCAGCGAATGGCCGAAATCGCCCTGCACCGCATTGATCATAAAGTGCCAGAACTGCTTGATCAGCGGCTGATCAAGACCGAGATCCTGACGCACCAGCGCCACCACCGAAGCATCCGCTTCCGGGCCGGCAATCAGGCGCGCCGGATCGCCCGGCAGCAAATGGACGAACAGGAACACCAGCACCGCCACAATCAGCAGCGTGGGAATCAGTCCCAGTAATCGTTTGAGAAAATAGTTGAGCATGCGAAGTCCTGCGCAGCATCGGCCAGCCCGCTAAGGCTGGCCGCGTCTGTTACTTCAGATCGGCCTCATCAAAATTAAATGAGGTATCGGGCATGACATAAAAACCGCTGAGGTTTTTATTGTTGGCTGACAGCAGTTGTTCCACCACCAGCGGGATCCACGGATGGTCGTTCCAGATGCGATCCTGCGCGTCTTTGTACAGCTTAGCTTTCTGGTCGCGATCGGTGGTTTTAAGCGCATCGGCAAGGTCTTTATCCACCTGCGGATTGCTGTAGAACGCAGTGTTGAAGATCGCTGGCGGCCATGAGGTGGTAGCGAACAGCGGCGTCAGCGCCCAGTCGGCTTCACCGGTCGATGCTGACCAGCCGGTGTAGAACATGCGCACACCGCTCTCTTTCTGCCCTTTACTCTCCACTTCAGCGGCACGTTGTCCGGCATCCATCGCTGTCACTTTCACCTTCACGCCCACCTGCGCCAGCTGCTGCTGGGTGAACTGCAGCACTTTCTGCGCGGTACTGTGGTTATGCGACGACCACAAGGTGGTTTCGAAACCGTTCGGGAAGCCCGCTTCCTTTAGCAGTTCACGTGCTTTAGCCGGATCGTATTTGATTGCCGGATAGCTCTGCGCAAAGTCGATGCTCGGGGGCACGATGCCGGTAGCTGGCGTGGCGTATCCGGCAAAGGCGACTTTCGCCAGCGCCTGACGGTTAATCGCATACTCCAGCGCTTCACGCACTTTCGGGTTATCAAACGGCTTTTGCGTCACATTGAGGCTGATGTAGCGCTGCATGATCGATGGCGTGGTGACCACATCGAGCTTGCTGTTACCTTCCAGCAGTTTGGCCTGCTCGAACGGCACCGGGAAGGCAAAGCTCGCTTCGCCGGTTTGCAGCATCGCCGCGCGGGTGTTGTTATCCACCACCGGACGCCAGGTAATGCTATCCAGTTTCGGATAGCCTTTTTTCCAGTAGCCATCCCACTTCTTCACTTTCACGAAGTCGGTCTGGTTCCAGGTATCAAAGGCAAACGGGCCGGTTCCCACCGGATGGAAGCCGATATCCTTGCCATATTTTTTCAGCGCGGTGGGCGAAATCATCACCGCCGCCGGATGCGCGAGGTTGTTGATAAAGGCCGAGAACGGCTGCTTCAGGGTGATTTTCACCGTGCTCGGATCGACCACTTCGGTGGTGGCGATATATTTGAACAGGTTATAGCGCTTGAGATGGTTATCCGGATTACTGGCGCGATCGAGGTTTACTTTTACCGCTTCGGCATTGAAGTCGGTGCCATCCTGGAATTTCACGCCGGGGCGCAGCTTAATGGTGTAGGTCAAACCGTCGCTGCTCGCCTGATAGCTTTCTGCCAGCACGTTGGTCAGCTTCATGTCTTTATCGAAGCCGAACAAGCCCTGATAGAAAGACTTCGCCACCGCCTGCGACAGCGTATCGTTCGCGTCATACGGATCGAGCGTGGTAAAGGTTGAGGCTACCGCAATCACCGCATCTTTCGCCGCCCACGCGGGCAGCGCCAGCGCCGAACTCAACAAACCGGCAGTGATAACCCCTTTTCGCATAATATGGTGCATCGTTATCGTTCTCCTGTAATCCCTGTCATGCGCGACATCCAAAGATGTGCGGTTGTTTGCTGCTCAGGCGCCGCTAATTGCGTGCCGGGCGACAAAATGGCCCGGTGCCACTTCCAGTAAAGGCGCCACTTCCGGCTCATCGCCCAGCGGGCGAATCGGGCTGGGGATCTCATCCACCATCAGCGCCCGCTCACGATGCCGATGCGCCGGATCGGCGACCAGCACTGCGGCCATCAGTTTTTTGGTGTACGGATGGCGCGGCTGCTCAAATACCGCCTGGCGCGGCCCCATCTCCACAATCTGTCCGAGATACATCACCGCCACGCGATGGCTGATGCGTTCCACCACCGCCATATCGTGCGAGATAAATAAGAAGGCGATACCAAATTCACGCTGCAAATCGAGCATCAGGTTGATGATCTGCGCCTGAATCGACACGTCCAGCGCCGACACCGATTCATCGGCGATCACCACTTTGGGATTGAGCGCCAGCGCGCGTGCAATGCAGATACGCTGGCGCTGGCCGCCGGAAAATTCGTGCGGATAGCGCTGCGCATGTTCCGGCAGCAAACCGACGCGCTCCAGCAGCCAGGCAACGCGTTTCTCCGCCTGACGGCGATCCAGCGTTTTATGCACCAGCAGCGGTTCCATGATCGAGAAACCGACGGTTAAACGCGGATCAAGCGAGGCGTAAGGATCCTGGAAAATAAACTGGATATCGCGGCGCAGTGACGCCAGCGCATTGCCCTGCAGCGCATCGATGCGCTGGCCGTCAAAGGTGATGGTGCCGCCCTGGCTGGCCACCAGCCGCAGCAGTGAACGTCCGGTGGTGGATTTTCCGCAGCCGGATTCCCCCACCAGCGCCAGCGTTTCACCGGCATGGAGATCGAAACTGACTTTCTCCACCGCGTGCACGCGACGCTTGACGCGATTGAGCAAGCCGCCGCGAATATCAAAGCGCGTGACCAAATCACGCACCTGCAAAATCGGCGGTCGATCGTGACGCACCGTGTCCTGCGGCACGGCCTGCTCTTCGCGTCCGTTGGCATGCAATAAAGGAAATTTTGCCGGTAGCGGCTGGCCGTGCATCGCCCCCAGTTTGGGCACCGCCGCCAGCAACGCGCGGGTATACGGCTGCTGCGGTTCGATAAACAGCTGCTGCACCGGCGCACGTTCCACCACATCACCGCGATACATTACCTGCACGCGATCGGCCATCTCCGCCACCACGCCCATATCGTGGGTGATAAAAATCACCCCCATCTGCATCTCTTTTTGCAGCACGCGGATCAATTGCAGAATTTGCGCCTGAATGGTGACGTCGAGTGCGGTGGTGGGTTCATCGGCAATCAGCAACGCCGGTTTGCACGACAGCGCCATGGCAATCATCACACGCTGGCGCATGCCGCCAGAGAGTTGATGCGGATAGCGCGATAACACATTTTGCGCTTCGGGAATGCGCACTAAATCGAGCATGCGCCGTGCTTCCGCCAGCGCCTGCTGATGACTTTTGCCCTGATGCAGACGGATGGATTCCGCAATCTGCTCGCCAACGGTGAATACCGGATTGAGCGAGGTCATCGGCTCCTGAAAAATCATCGCCATATCGGCGCCGCGCACTTTGCGCATCTGACCGTTCGACGCGTGCATCACATCCAGCACCTCGCCATTGCGACGACGCAGCTGGATTTCGCCGCTCACTTCACCACCGGCCTGCTGAATCAAGCGCATCAGCGCCAGCGAGGTGACAGATTTTCCCGAGCCCGATTCGCCCACCAGCGCCAACGTTTCACCGCGATGCAGGTTGAGCGACAGGTTGCGTACCGCTTCGGTAATGCGCCCTTCATGCTCAAAGCGCACGTTAAGATTGCGCACCGCCAGAACCTGCTCCGGCGCAAACTGCAGCTGTTGGTCCGTCATGCCTGCTCCTTAGCTGTCGCGGTAAACCGCTACCTCAACGTCGCCATCCACGTAGGCGAATCCGCGATACATGCCTTCGCTGTTAAACGGCAGCGCCACATTGCCTGCGGCGTCAATGGCAATCAGCCCGCCGCTGCCCTCCAGTTCCTGCACTTTGTAATGAATGACGTTGGCGGTGGCCTGCTGCAACGAGCGTCCGGCGTAATGCATCTGCGCCGCCACGTCATAGGCGGCCAGCGTGCGGATAAACACCTCACCGGTGCCGGTACAGGAGACCGCTACTGTGTCGTTGCTGGCGTAGCAGCCCGCGCCGACCAACGGCGAATCGCCCACGCGACCGGCCTGTTTGTTAGTCATGCCGCCGGTTGAGGTGGCGGCCGCCAGATTACCCTGAAGATCGAGCGCCACCGCACCGACGGTGCCGAATTTGCGATCCGGGTCCAGCGGATCGTCGCTGTGGCTGTTTGCTTCACCGTCGTGATCCAGCACCATCTGCTGGCTGTGCAGCGCGCGCTGCAGCTGTTCCCAGCGCTCCGGCGTGGAGAAGAAATCGGCCTCGACCGGCGCTAAACCCTGCGCTGCGGCAAAGGCTTCTGCGCCCGCACCGATAAACAGCACGTGCGGACTGTTTTCCAGCACTTTACGCGCCGCCAGAATCGGATTGCGAATGTGGCTGACGCCCGCGACCGCGCCGACGTCCAGCGTGCGGCCATCCATAATGCTGGCATCGAGTTCATGCGTGCCCTGATGGGTGAACACCGCGCCCTTGCCTGCGTTAAACAGCGGACACTCTTCCAGCAGGCGCACGGCTTCTGTAACGGCATCCAGCGCACTGCCGCCGGCGGCCAGAATTTGCTGGCCTGCGGTAACGATTGCGCTGAGTTGCTGACGATAGTGCTGCTCTTTTTCGGCGCTCATTGCCGCACGCGTAATCGCGCCCGCACCGCCGTGAATTGCGATAACTGCTTTAGCCATAACCGGTACCCTGTGAAGGAATCAGAACCAAAAACACTGATTTAGAATGGTTTTCATCTTTTTTTGGCAATTTTCGACTATAGAAAGGCACCCTCATCTTGTAAAGCAGAAACTGCCTGCGCGGTCATAACCTTTTATTGTGGATTATGCTTTTTTGGTTATGAGTGGTTTTCCTGATCACCCTAAATGGCGACCCTACAAATTCCCCTTCCTGACCACCAACTCTCGCTTAACGGCCACGCATTACCCATAATAGACCGCATCTGAAATTAACCAGGCAGAATTGGACATGGAACCTTTTACCGCAGGATTAATATCCCTCGAAGACGCGCAGCAAAAGATGCTGCAACAGCTGACGCCGATCAGCGATTCGCTCAACGTCTCGCTGTTTGAAGCCGCCGGACGTATCACCGCGAAACCGATTCTTTCACCGCTCGATGTGCCCTCGTTTGATAACTCGGCGATGGACGGCTATGCGCTGCGTCTGGCCGATATCGCGCCTGACCGCGTGTTGCCGGTGGCCGGTAAAGCATTCGCTGGTGCGCCGTTTAACGGCGAATGGCCAGCGGGCAGCGTGATCCGCATCATGACCGGCGCGCCGATTCCCGCCGGTTGTGATGCCGTGGTGATGCAGGAGCAAACGGAGCAGCGCGACGGCGGCATTGTGATTACCGCGCCGGTGCAGGCCGCGCAGAACATTCGTCGCATCGGCGAAGACATTCAGGCGGGCAAACAGGTGCTGGACGCCGGTGTGCGTCTCGGCGCGGCCGAACTGCCGCTGCTGGCGTCGCTGGGCATTGCTGAAGTGAGCGTGCTGCGCAAACTGCGCGTGGCAATTTTCTCCACCGGCGATGAGTTGCAAGCGGTCGGTCAGCCGCTGGCGGAAGGCCAGATTTACGACACCAACCGCTTTACCGTGGCGTTAATGCTTAACAAGCTGGGCTGCGAAGTGATTGATCTCGGCGTGATTGCCGACGATCAAGCGGCGCTGCGTACCGCCTTTACCGAAGCCGATCGTCAGGCCGATGTGGTGATCAGCACCGGCGGCGTGTCGGTTGGCGAAGCCGACTTCACCCGTGCGATGCTGGAAGAGCTCGGCGCCATCACCTTCTGGAAACTGGCTATCAAACCCGGCAAACCTTTTGCCTTTGGGCGTCTGGCAAACAGCTGGTTCTGCGGTTTACCGGGCAATCCGGTTTCTGCGGCGGTCACTTTCTATCAATTAGTTCAGCCGCTGCTGGCCACCTTAACCGGCCAAACCACGCGCATCATGCCGCTGCGCCAACGCGCATGCGCCACCCAGCGTTTGAAGAAATCGCCGGGTCGTCTCGACTTCCAGCGTGCAATTGTTAGCCGTGGCGATGACGGCGTGCTGGAAGTGCGCAGCACCGGTGCACAAGGTTCGCATGTGTTCAGTTCGTTTGCGCTGGCCAACTGCTTTGTGGTGCTTGAGCGCGATCGCGGCGATGTCGAACCCGGCGAATGGGTGGAGATCGAAGCCTTTAATACGCTGCTGGAGGGCTAATGAGCGTTGAGTTGAGCGATGAAGAGATGCTGCGCTATAACCGCCAGATCGTACTGCGCGGTTTTGATTTTGATGGCCAGGAGAAACTGAAGGCATCACGCGTATTGGTGATCGGTCTCGGCGGTCTCGGCTGTGCGGCTGCGCCTTATCTGGCATCAGCGGGCGTGGGACATCTCACCTTGCTCGATTTCGATACCGTTAGCCTGAGCAATCTGCAGCGTCAGATCCTGCACAGCGATGCGAAGATTGGCATGGCAAAAGTCGCCTCTGCGCACCAGCAGTTAGCCGCAATTAATCCGCATTGTCAGCTGGAGCCAATTGATGCTCAGCTGGACGACGCGCAGCTCAGCGCGTTAATTGCGCGTCACGACGCGGTGGTGGATTGCACCGATAACGTTGATACCCGCGAGCAGATCAATCGCCTGTGTTTTCAGCACAAGGTGCCGCTGATCTCCGGCGCGGCGATCCGCATGGAAGGCCAGCTCAGCGTCTTCACCTGGCAGCCCGGCGAACCCTGTTATCGCTGCATCAGCCGTTTGTTTGGCGAGCAGGTGTTAAGTTGCGTCGAAGCGGGCGTGATGGCGCCGCTGGTTGGCGTGATTGGCGCGATGCAGGCGATGGAAACCTTGAAAGTGCTGACGGCTTTCGGTCAACCCGCTAGCGCGCGCTTATTGATGTACGACGCGATGAGCGCGGAATTCCGCACGATGAAGGTGGCGCAGGACGCGCATTGTGAAGTGTGTGGAGAATAAGGTCACCATAAATGGCGTAATGCCGATCAGTTAAGCCCGAAATGATCGGTTGAACGATCC
>NZ_DALYOQ010000003.1:0-56207 GCF_031974595.1 Pantoea sp. CTOTU46764
GGCGTGGACGGAAGTGGGCGGCGATCTGCTGACCATCGAAACCGCCTGCGTGCCAGGTAAAGGTAAGCTGACGTATACCGGTTCGCTGGGCGAAGTGATGCAGGAATCGATTCAGGCGGCGCTGACTGTGGTGCGCGCGCGTGCAGAGAAACTGGGCATCAACGGTGATTTCTACGAGAAACGTGACATCCACGTGCACGTACCCGAAGGTGCGACGCCGAAAGATGGTCCGAGCGCCGGTATCGCCATGTGCACCGCGCTGGTGTCATGCTTAACCGGTAACCCGGTGCGTTCTGATGTGGCGATGACCGGTGAAATCACCTTGCGTGGCTTGGTTCTGCCGATTGGTGGCCTGAAAGAGAAGTTGCTCGCGGCACACCGTGGCGGCATCAAAACCGTGCTGATCCCGGACGAAAACAAGCGCGATTTGGAAGATATTCCACAGAACGTGATTGCCGATCTCGAGATTCATCCGGTGAAGCGTATTGAAGAAGTGCTGAACCTGGCACTGGAAAATGCGCCTTACGGCATGCAGGTTGCGACCGCAAAATAGTGATTAGCGACATAAACCGCTAAAAAGCGAAGCTGGCAGGCAAAATGGTGCTTGCCAGCTTTTTTTTGTGCCGCTAACTTAGTGGGCTGCTGGATCAACGATTGAGATGAATACCGTTGTTTCAGCTCCACAGGCTTGATATAACTGGCTGCGCGTTCGCACCGGGCGGGAAGCGCGGGTGCGATGTGAATAATAAAAGAGGGGATGAAGAGAGTGAATAAGTCACAGTTGATCGACAAAATTGCTGCAGATGCTGACATTTCTAAAGCAGCAGCGGGACGTGTTTTAGATGCATTCATGGACTCCGTTACCGAAGCTCTGAAAGGCGGAGATGAAGTGGCACTGGTTGGTTTCGGTACTTTCTCTGTACGTGAGCGTGCAGCTCGCACCGGCCGTAACCCACAAACGGGTAAAGAGCTCACCATTCCGGCTGGTAAAGTTCCGGGCTTCCGTGCAGGTAAAGCACTGAAAGATTCCGTCAATTAATGACCGCTGATACATCCATTGAAGCATTTTCTTCCGTGGATTGAGGACGCAAAAGCCGTTCTCATGTAACATACGGGCACATCATTTTTGATGTGCCTTTTTTATTCTTGATGCGCGACGATAGCCTTTGGTTGTTGTCTCCGCATGGTTGCCAACTGCCAGCCTGAACAGCAGTTGCACGATGATGACATCGTGTTAGAGCTTTACATTCACACTACAGCGGAGTGTTGTCATACCATGATGGACAATTTACGCGCGGCGTCGAATCATGTCGTGCTCAAGATTATTCTGGGATTGATCATCCTGTCTTTCGTACTCACCGGGGTGGGCAACTACCTGATCGGTGGCGGCGGTGATTATGCTGCCAAAGTGAACGGCCACGAGATCAGCCGTGCAGAGCTGGAGCAGGGTTTTAACAACGAGCGCAATCGTCAGCAGCAGATGCTGGGCGATCAGTTCTCGCAGTTAGCCAGCAACGAAGGCTATATGCAGCAGATGCGTCAGCAGGCGCTGTCGCAGCTGATTGATCAGGCGTTACTTGATCAGTACATCAAAGATCTGCACATCGGCATCAGCGATGATCAGGTAAAACAGGCGATCTTCAATCAGAAAGCTTTCCAGACCAACGGTAAATTCGACAACGCCAAATACAGCGGCCTGATCACCAGCATGGGCTTCACGGCTGATCAGTATGCCGAAGCGCTGCGCAAGCAGCTGGCGACGCAGCAGCTGATCAACGCGATTGCTAACACCGATTTCATGCTGAAAGGCGAAACCAGCAAGCTGGTGGATCTGGTGTCCCAGCAGCGTGAAGTGCGTCAGGCGGTGATTGATGTCAACGCGCTGGCGGCTAAACAAACGGTCAGCGACGACGAAGTCAGCCAGTATTACCAGCAGCATCAGAATAGCTTCATGGCGCCTGAGCAGTTCCGCGTGAGCTATATCAAAATGGATGCCGCAAGCATGCAGGAAACGGCCAGCGAAGCAGACATTCAGAGCTGGTACGATCAACACAAAGCGGATTATTCACAGCCACAGCGTAATCGCTACAGCGTGATTCAGACTAAGACGGAAGCCGATGCTAACGCCGTGGTTGATGCATTGAAGAAAGGCGAAGATTTCGCCGCGCTGGCGAAAAGCAAATCTATCGACCCAATCTCAGCCCGCAAAGGTGGCGATATGGGTTGGCTGGAGCCGAGCACCACGCCAGACGAGCTGAAAAACGCCAATCTGACGCAGAAAGGCCAGCTTTCCGGTGCCATCAAATCATCGGTTGGCTACCTCGTGGTGCGCCTGGATGACATCCAGCCGGAGCAGGTTAAACCGCTGGCCGATGTTCATGACATCGTTGCCGACAAAGTGAAGCAAGAGAAAGCGGTTGATGCTTTCTACAAAATTCAGCAGAAAGTGAGCGAAGCAGCCAGCAACGATAACGAATCGTTGGCGGGCGCGGCGCAGGCTTCTGGCCTGAAAGTGGTAGAAACCAATTGGATCACCCGCGATAACCTGCCAGACGAGTTGAACTTCGATCAGGTTAAGCAAGCCATCTTCAACGGTGGTTTAGTGGGCCAGAATGGTGCGCCGGGTAATAATTCCGACATCATTTCTGTGGATGGCGATCGTGCCTTTGTGCTGCGTATCAGCGAGCACAAACCGGAAGCGGTGAAGCCGTTGGATCAGGTGAAAGCGCAGATCGTTGACTCGCTGAAGCATGATAAAGCAACGCAGCAGGCAAAAGCGCAGGCAGACAAACTGCTGGCCGATTTGAAAGCCGGTAAAGCAGATGCACTGAAGGCTGCAGGCTTAACGCTCAGCGCCAGCAAATCGTTTGATCGCAATGCGCAGGATCCGGTGGCTCAGTCGGCCTTCAATCTGCCGCAACCTGCCGACAATAAACCGTCGTGGGGCGTGAGTGAAGATATGCAGGGCAATGTGGTGCTGATCGCGCTGGATAAAGTGAGCGCGGGCAACATGCCGCAGGCGCAGATCGATGAGATGGTGAAAGGCGTAACGCAAAATAACGCGCAAATTGCCTTTGAAGCGCTGCTGGAAAACCTGCGTAAAGAGGCGAAGATTAAGTACGGCGCCGCCGCACAAAACCAGTAAGCCTCACAAAAAAAGTTAAACCACTGCAATACCCGAAAGGCCGCTTATGCGGCCTTTTCCATTTCTGTGATTGTCCTTTTGAGCGTTGAATTGAGCTGTGACACCCTGCTGGTGCTGTCAAACACAAGGAGAAACACAGCATGGTGAAATCAACGTTTCAAGCTCTCTGCATTACGCTGGCGCTGGGCGGCGCAGTTTATACCACCGGACTGGCGGCTGCCGAAAGTCCCAGTGAAACGCAGGCGACGCAAGTCTCCACGCCAAACGAAGGACAGGTCAGCATCAATTCAGCCACAGCCGAACAGCTCGCAGCCGGTATGAACGGCATCGGACTGAAGAAAGCGCAGGCCATTGTCAGTTATCGCGAACAATACGGCCCGTTTACCGCCATTGAACAACTCAAGGAGGTGCCGGGTATCGGTAGCGCACTGATTGAGCGCAACAGCGCTCGGCTTAAACTGTGAAGCGTCTCGCGACTTTGAAGGATTGAAAAAGCCCGGATTCAGGCTGTGCTATGCTCTACAGGTCTTACCAGTTGTCATTCTCAGCCTGAACAGGAGCAATAATGCAAACCACAATTAAAGTGCGCGGTTATCATCTGGATGTTTATCAGCACGTGAATAACGCGCGCTATCTGGAGTTTCTGGAAGAGGCGCGCTGGCAGTGGCTGGAGGATGTCGATGCGTTTCATTGGCTGATGGAGCAGCAGCTGGCGTTTGTGGTAGTGAATATCAACATCAACTATCGTCGTCCGGCGGTATTGGGCGACGTACTGAACATTGAAAGTGAAGTATCTCAGCTCGGCGGTAAAAGCGGCATCATTACGCAGCGTGTCTTGCTGGCGAGTGATAATTCGGTGGTGTCGGATGCCGCACTGACCTTTGTCTGTATCGATTTGCGCACGCAAAAAGCGGTGCCGTTGGAAGGGGAGTTACACCAGCGTCTGGCATCGTTGATGGTCGAAAATGAATAACTGGCGCCGATGACGCCAGTTTACCCTGCGGTCTGAATCAGTTGAGGCCGCTTTTCTCTTTCATCGCTGCCATCACCGCTGACGCATTCGCCTGATAATCTGCCAGGCCACGGGCGCGAAGATGGCAGGCCGCGCATTCGCCGCAACCATCACCTTTTACGCCGTTATAGCAGGTAAGCGTTTCAGCGCGTACCAGCGGCAGCTGCTGCCAGTAATCGGCCAGCGCCCAGGTTTCGGCTTTGTTCAGCCACATCAGCGGCGTTTCAAAGCGAATATTGCGCGCCATGCCGAGGCTGACCGCGCTATTGAGTGCTTTAACAAACTCATCTCGGCAATCCGGATAGCCTGAGAAGTCGGTTTCGCATACGCCGGTGATCACCGCTTCAGCTTCCACCTGATAGGCATAAATGGATGCCAGCGTCAGGAACAGTATATTGCGGCCCGGTACAAAGGTACTTGGCAAACCGCTGGCGTTGGGATCGTAGGTCGGAACCGGAATGTTGTCGCGCGTCAGGCTGCTGACGGCTAACTCATTAAGCAGCGTAACGTCGAGAACTTTGTGCGCCCGTGCGCCAAGCTTGTGTGACAGTTCTGCCGCAACTTCGATCTCTTCACGATGGCGCTGGCCGTAATCAAAAGTAACGCAATGCACTTCATCATAGTGTTGCAGCGCCTGAATCAAACAGGTGGTGGAGTCTTGTCCGCCACTGAATACCACAACGGCTCGTTTCATTTTTTCTTCCCCAAAAATCAGTGCGCTTATGGTACTGGCTCGGACGCAGGCTGAACAGCGCTAGCTGTGGTTGGCGGCGGAATCCAGGCGCGGGTGAAATCAAACCAGCCCAGGCTATTCAGCTGAATGCCTTCCACGCCGGGCGGGGCAAATACCTGATAGCGATAGTTAAACAGCGGCAGTAAATGTCCGTCGCACATCAGCTGCTGAAACAGTTGCTGAGTCAGTTCGCTACGCTGCAATGCATCAGGCTGTTGGGCAATGGCGCTCAGCGGCGTTTGCAGGACCTGTTCACGCAGCGGATGCCAGACCGGATCGTTCTCCAGCCAGTTCATCAGCGTAAACAGCGGTGCATCGCCAATCAGCCGATCGCCCATCACCACATCGGCCTCACTGAGATCGATATCGTCGCGCCAGCTTTTTACGTCATGAAAGACGCAGGTGAGGGTGCAGCCGTGTTGTGCCAGCAGTGGAATCAACGCCTGCGCCATCACATGCAGTTCGACCGGCAGGTGGTAATGCAGCGTTAGCGTCGGCGGCAGTGAAATTCTCTCTCTTACTGCGCGCGGTACCGACCAGCCAGGCAGCAGTTCGTGGCTCGGTGTAATCAACCCCTCATCCAGTGGCAATTGCTGAATCACGCCGCTGCGCTGAATCAGGGCAATCAGCGATTGGGCCTGTTCGGCACTGAAGTGCGCAGAGATGCGTGGCGCCAGATAGCAAAATCCCAGGCTGATACTGCGATCAACCGGACGCAGCGAACCGAGCTCGTCAGGATCGCCAATGGCGATTTGCACCGGATGGCTGCAGCTGGTGCCGAGATCACGATCAAACAGCTGCGGCGTGATCCAGTATTCCATCCGCTGGATCAGCGGGCGCTGCAGATGCCAGCGCGCATGGCTCTCAAGCCGCACCATTTCGGCGGTGAAGTGCGTGAGTTTCCACGGCCCGCTACCGACATCGGCGAATTCAGGATGAGGTAACAGACAGAATTGGTGCGCCAGCCGCTGCGGCAGCCAGTAGTCGCTTTCACGCAATTGAATGTGTATCGCCAGCGGATGCGGTGCTTCAATCCGTTCAATCGCTGCCAGCAGCCGCGAGCCGCGGGGGGATAGCATGATCTGCTGCAGCTGCTCAACCAACTGCGCCGCCTGCACCGGTTCATCGTTATGCCAACTGAGCTGTGGGCGCAACCAGAAGTACCAGTCACTGCCGCTGGCATCGTGCTGCCAATGGTGCGCGATATCGCCTTCAACATCGTTATCGCGAAAGCGCGTAAGCCCGGAGAAAACCTGGCGCGCCAGATGTTGCTCGGCGCGTCCGGTTAGCTGTAGCGGACGCAGCGGCTCCATCGCGCGGTAATAAGGAATGCGTAGCACCGGCGATTGATTCTGCCACTGACCGCCCATTAGCGGCCGCAGCATTTTCACTAATCGCTCGGGATGCAGATCCAGCACCTGCAATGCCTGCACTGCCTCGCCAGCGTCGAGTTGCTGTGTTAACAGCTGCTGGCGCAGCTGCTCCGGCGACACCAGGAAAGTCAGCTCGCCCTGTTTGCCACGCCCGGATTCTCCGCGCCAGTTCAGCCAGCCGGCATCCTGCCACTGCCGCAGCAGCGTGCGCACATGGCGCTCGCTGCAAAAGCAGTGTTGCGCCATCGCAGCGACGCTGAGGCGTTGCGTTTCGCCGTGGCTGAGTTGCCACAGGCGCTGGAATTGATTAACCCGATGAAGTTCGCGCATCGCTAAACCCGGAACAGTTTTTTAAAAGTATTCACTATTAGTTCCGTAATTACCAGGCGATAGTAACTGCCTCACTCAGACAGGAGAATTCGCATGGCTCGCCTCGCGGCATTTGATATGGATGGCACGCTGTTACTGCCTTCGCACCGGTTAGGAAATGAAACGCTGACAAGCCTGCATGCGTTGCATCAGCGCGGTGTTACGTTGGCGTTTGCCACCGGGCGTCATCTTATGGATATGCAACGAGTACGCGAACAAATCACCTTGCCTGCCTGGCTGATTACCGGCAACGGCACGCGCATTCACGATCTGGAAGGCAATCAGCTTTACGGCTGCGATTTATCGCCATCAGTGGCGGAAGAGGTGATTCATACCCATTGGCAAACCCCCGCCTCGATTCATATTTTCAATGATGAAGGCTGGTTTACCGATAAACCGCTGATCGGTGCGCTGGAAGCGCATGCGATGAGCGGCTTCCACTATCAGCTGCGTAATTTGCGTCAGATGTCGGCGCATGAAGTCACCAAAATCTGTTTTATTGCGCCGCATGAAATGTTGCAGGTGTTAAGAAGTGAATTGCAGGATGCGTTTGGCGATCGGGCTAACATTTGTTTCTCAGCCTGGGATTGCCTGGAAGTGTTGCCGGTTGATTGCCATAAAGGCGCGGCGTTGGGACGTCTGTGCCAGCATCTTTCGCTGTCGCTGGCGGAGTGTATGGCGTTTGGCGATGCCATGAACGATCGCGAAATGCTGGAGCGCGTTGGCAGCGGTTTCATTATGGGCAACGCCATGAATCAACTGAAAGCGTCGTTGCCCCATTTACCGATTATCGGACATTGCGAGACACAGGCGGTGTCTCACTACCTTAATCACTGGATGACCACACCACACCTCGATTATTCCCCCGAATGCTGAGGCTTACAGTGAACCGGACAGGACGTCCGGTTTTTTATTGTAGCTCATGCACCCACGGCGCGATGTCGCCGATATTCTGCTCTACCCACTGCGCATTGTAATAGGTGTCCGGATAGCGCTCGCCGCTGTCACATAGCAATGTCACCAGAGAACCCTGCTCGCCGTTTTCCCGCATGCGTTTTGCCACCTGCATCATGCCCCAGAAGTTGGTGCCGGTTGAGGCGCCAGGACGACGTCCAAGCACCTTTTCCAACTGCAGCATCGCGGCGATGGTCGCGCCATCCGGCACTTTCATCATCTCGTCAATAACGTCGGGTAGAAACGACGGTTCGACGCGCGGACGACCAATGCCTTCTATCAGGCTGCCGCGTTCGCTGCGCAACGTTTTGTCGCGGCTTTGCCAGTAGTCAAAGAACACCGAATGCTGCGGATCGACCACCAGCAGGCGCGTGTCATGGCCCTGATAGCGGATATAGCGGCCCAGCGTTGCCGAGGTGCCGCCGGTACCGGCGCTCATGATCACCGTATGCGGCACCGGAAACGGTTCGTGTGACATCTGGCGGAAAATGCTTTCGGCGATATTGTTGTTGCCGCGCCAGTCGGTGGCGCGCTCGGCGTAGGTGAACTGGTCCATAAAGTGGCCATTCAGTTCACGCGCTAAACGCTCGGATTCGCTGTACAGCTGGCAGGGATCGGCAACGAAATGGCACTCGCCACCGTAAAAACCAATCATCTCGATTTTGCGTTTTGCGGTGCTGGCCGGCATTACGGCGATAAACGGCAAACCAAGCAGGCGCGCGAAGTAAGCTTCCGATACCGCAGTACTGCCGGAAGAGGCTTCAATGATCGGCGTATCTTCATGGATCCAGCCGTTTGCCAGGCCATAGAGAAACAGGGAACGCGCCAGGCGATGTTTTAAGCTGCCGCTGGGATGCGTGCTTTCATCTTTGAGATAGAAGTGAATGCCAGGAAAATCATCCAGCTTAAAGCGGATCAAATGCGTATCCGCCGAGCGCTGAAAATCGGCGTTAATTTCATTGATGGCGTGGCGAACCCAGGGCGTTTGCATGTGGTATTTCCGTAATCATTATTGCGCACAGTGTAAGGCACTGGCAGGAAAAAGAGGTTGCTAAAACCGCGCTATAATGGCGAGATTAGAGAAAAATTTTCTCCCGGAGTGGCAAATGTTAGATAAAACTGACCGCACTTTGCTGGCAATGCTGCAGCAGGATTGCACCTTGTCGCTGCAGACGTTGGCCGATGCGGTGAACCTCACCACCACGCCGTGCTGGAAACGCCTGAAAAAACTGGAAGATGATGGCATTATTCGTGCGCGCGTGGCGCTGGTGGACGGCGAAAAAATCGGTCTGTCGCTCACTGCCTTTATGTTTGTCAAAACCCAGCAGCACAGCAGCGAGTGGTTTAAGCAATTTGTCGCCGTGGTGCAGCAAATGCCGGAAGTGATGGCGTTTTATCGCATGGCGGGCGAGTACGATTATTTGCTGCGCATTCAGGTCGCGGACATGAAGAGTTATGACCGCTTTTATAAGCGTCTGGTGAACGGCGTGCCAGGACTGATGGATGTGACCTCCAGTTTTGCCATGGAAGAGATTAAATACACCACCGCCTTGCCGGTAGCGCCCTAGCGGGCACAGAAAGAGACACGCTTGTGCAATTATTCAGCCAGTTAAGTTGGTATTTCCTGCGCGAGTGGCGGCGATATCTGGGCGCCGTCAGCTTGCTGATCGTTATTGCCTTACTGCAATTACTGCCGCCGCACGTGGTTGGCGTGATTGTCGACGGCGTTACCCAGCATAATTTAAGCGCCGGGCAGATCTTTATGTGGATCGGCGTGATGCTGGTGACGGCGGTGATCGTCTATCTGCTGCGCTACGTCTGGCGCGTGCTGTTGTTTGGCGCATCCTACCAATTAGCCGTTGAGCTACGTGAAGATTTCTATCGTCAGCTCAGTCGTCAGCATCCGGCATTTTATCTGCGTCATCGCACCGGCGATCTGATCGCCCGCGCCACCAATGATGTGGATCGCGTGGTGTTTGCCGCCGGTGAAGGCGTGCTGACGTTGGTGGATTCGCTGGTAATGGGATTGGTGGTGCTGATTGTGATGAGCACCCAAATCAGCTGGGAACTGACGTTACTGGCGCTGATCCCGATGCCGATTATGGCCTTCGCCATTCAGAAAGATGGCGCACGCCTGCATCAGCGTTTCAAAGTGGCGCAGGCGGCGTTCTCCAGCCTGAACGATCAAACCCAGGAAAGCCTGACCAGCATTCGCATGATCAAAGCCTTTGGCCTCGAAGATCATCAGTCGCAGCAGTTTGCTGGCATCGCTGCCGATACCGGCAAGAAAAACCTGCATGTAGCGCGCGTGGATGCGCGTTTTGATCCGATCATCTATATCGCCGTTGGCTTCTCCAACCTGCTGGCGATTGCCGGTGGCGGCTGGATGGTGTGGAACGGCAGCTTGACGCTCGGGCAGCTTACCAGCTTTGTGATGTACCTCGGCCTGATGATTTGGCCGATGCTGGCGCTGGCGTGGATGATCAACATCGTTGAGCGCGGCAGTGCGGCGTGGAGTCGTATCCGCTCCTTGCTGGCGGAAGCACCTGCAGTTGAAGATGGCGCGCAAGTGTTGCCACCCGAACCTGGCGTAATGCAGGTTGCCATTCGTGAGTTTCGCTATCCGGCCAGTTCTGGTCCGGTGCTGAGCCATGTTAACTTCCAGCTAAAACCGGGCCAGATGCTCGGCTTATGCGGGCCAACCGGCTGCGGCAAGAGCACGCTGCTAAGCCTGATTCAGCGCCACTTCGACATCGATCAGGGCGATATTCGCTACCACAATACGCCGCTGCCGCAATTGCGACTCGATAGCTGGCGCAGTCGGTTGGCGGTGGTCAGCCAGACGCCGTTCCTGTTCTCCGACACTATCGCTGCCAATCTGGCGCTGGGCCGCCCCAATGCGACGCAGCAAGAGCTGGAGCGCGTGGCAACCATGGCCTGCGTGCACGACGATATACTGCGCCTGCCACAAGGTTATGAGACCGAAGTGGGCGAGCGCGGCGTGATGTTATCGGGCGGGCAGAAGCAGCGTATTGCGATTGCACGCGCGTTGCTGCTGAATGCGGAAATCCTGATTCTGGATGATGCGCTGTCGGCGGTTGATGGTCGCACTGAACATGACATCCTGCATAACCTGCGCCAATGGGGCAAAGGGCGCACCTTGATTATCAGCGCGCATCGTCTTTCGGCACTCACCGAAGCCAGCGAAATTCTGGTGCTGCAGCAGGGCGCCGTGGCGCAGCGTGGCGATCATGACACTTTGGCGGCCAAAGAGGGCTGGTATCGCGATATGTATCGTTATCAGCAGCTGGAAGCCGCGCTGGATGACGATGAAGTGGCAGAAGGAGCAAGCCGTGGCTAAATCACAACGTTTATGGCCGACGCTGAAACGTCTACTGGCGTATGGCAAACCGTGGCGTAAATCGCTGTGGCTGGCGGTCGGCATGCTGTGGATTGCTGCGGCGGCCGAAGTGACCGGGCCGGTGTTGGTGAGCTACTTCATCGATAATCTGGTGGCGAAACATCAGATGCCGTGGGGCATCGTCGCCGGCCTGCTGGTGGGCTTTATCCTGCTGCAATTGCTGGCTGCCGGTCTGCACTATTTTCAGGCATTGCTGTTTAACCGCGCGGCGATTGGCGTGGTGCAGCAATTGCGCGTAGATGTGATGAACGCGGCGTTGCGCCAGCCGCTTAGCGCCTTCGATACGCAGCCGGTCGGACAAATTATCTCGCGCGTTACCAATGACACCGAGGTGATCAAAGATCTCTACGTTACCGTGGTAGCAACGGTGTTGCGCGCCGCCGCGTTGATTGGTGCGATGCTGGTGGCGATGTTCTCCCTCGACTGGCGCATGGCGCTGGTGGCGATCGTAATTTTCCCGCTGGTGCTGACGGTGATGCTGATTTATCAGCGCTTCAGTACGCCGATTGCGCGTCGCGTGCGCAGCTATCTGGCGGACATCAACAACGGCTTTAATGAAGTGATCAACGGCATGAGCGTGATCCAGCAGTTCCGCCAGCAGGCGCGCTTTGGTGAGCGCATGGGCGAAGCCAGCCGTTCGCACTATCTGGCGCGGATGGAAACGCTGCGGCTGGATGGCTTTTTATTGCGCCCGTTGCTGAGTCTGTTTTCGGCCATGATTTTGTGCGGTTTGCTGATGCTGTTTAGCTTCGCCACGCCGGGCGTGTTTGAAGTCGGCGTGCTTTACGCCTTCATTACCTATCTTGGCCGCCTCAACGAGCCGCTGATTGAACTCACCACGCAGCAGTCGATGCTACAACAAGCTGTGGTGTCCGGCGAGCGCATCTTCGAACTGATGGATGCGGAACAGCAAGGTTATGGCAGCGATATTCAGCCGTTGGCTTCCGGCAGCATTTCGCTGCGCGATGTGAGCTTTGCCTATCGCGATAACCGCGATGTGCTCAGCAACATCAATCTTGAAGTGCCCGCGCGTCATTTTGTTGCGCTGGTGGGGCATACCGGCAGCGGGAAAAGTACGCTGGCGAATTTGCTGATGGGCTATTACCCGGTGACGCGCGGCAGCATCGAGCTGGATGGTCGCCCGCTGCCGCAGCTGTCGCACGCCGCCTTACGTCAAAGCGTTGCGATGGTGCAACAGGATCCGGTGGTGCTTGCGGATTCGCTACTGGCCAACGTGCGCTTAGGGCGCGATATCCCGGAAGAGCAAGTGTGGCAGGCGCTGGAGACGGTACAGTTGGCACCGCTGGCGCGCAGCATGGCGGACGGCATCCATACGCGTTTAGGCGAGCAGGGCAATAATCTGTCGGTTGGGCAGAAACAGCTACTGGCGCTGGCGCGCGTGTTGGTGTCATTGCCACAGATCCTGATCCTCGACGAAGCCACGGCCAATATCGATTCCGGTACGGAACAGGCGATTCAGCACGCGCTACGTGCATTACGCCAGCACAGCACGCTGGTGGTGATCGCGCATCGCCTTTCCACCATCACCGAAGCCGATCAGATTTTAGTGCTGCATCGCGGTCAGGTGGTGGAGCGCGGTACGCATGCTGAGCTGCTGGCCGAGCAAGGCCGTTACTGGCAGATGTATCAGCTGCAGCAAGCCGGCGATGAACTCGCGGCGGGCATCCCTGTACAAGCTGAAGGGTGAATTGCACCTTTTTTGCACAGTTTTATCGGAATGTTCTGTATTGATGCACTTCTTTGAGGCTTGAAGCACCAAAGAAGTGCAATATTGCAACACCTTTCCTATTCATCCTCCCCAATCTGCGCTGTGCTTCACATAACGAAGCGTGATGCAGCGCGCCTATGCTACTGACATTCCCCTTTTTTTATTTATGGCACAGCCTTTGCTTATATCCCTACGTGTCCGCGAAGACTCACTCAATTTCTTATCCGGAGGGGAACGTATGAAGCTGGTTACCGTGGTAATCAAACCATTTAAGCTGGAGGACGTGCGTGAAGCCTTATCCTCTATTGGCATTCAGGGACTGACAGTTACCGAAGTTAAAGGTTTCGGTCGCCAGAAAGGTCACGCAGAGCTTTATCGCGGTGCCGAGTACAGCGTTAACTTCCTGCCTAAAGTAAAAATTGATATCGCTATTGCGGACGACCAACTTGATGAAGTGGTCGATGTCATCAGCAAAGCCGCGTATACCGGCAAAATTGGCGACGGCAAGATTTTCGTCGCAGAACTGCAGCGCGTCATTCGTATTCGTACCGGCGAGACCGACGAAGCAGCACTGTAACTGGGGCTCTGAATTGTGATGGGATGGAAAGAAATGAATAAACTGATAACGAAGTTGGGCCTAACCAGCCTTGCGCTGTTACCTTCTCTGGCGATGGCGGCAGCGCCTGCCGTTGCGGATAAAGCCGATAACGCCTTTATGATGATCTGTACCGCGCTGGTACTGTTTATGTCGATTCCAGGCATTGCGCTGTTCTACGGCGGTTTGATCCGCGGTAAGAACGTGCTGTCGATGTTGACGCAGGTTGCAGTGACCTTCTCGCTGGTGTGCGTGCTGTGGGTGATTTACGGCTACTCGCTGGCCTTCAGTGAAGGCAACTCCTTCTTCGGTAGCTTCCAGTGGGCGATGCTGAAAAATATTGAGCTGAAAGCGGTGATGGGCAGCTTCTATCAGTACATTCACGTCGCGTTCCAGGCTTCCTTCGCCTGTATCACCGTCGGTCTGATTGTCGGTGCGCTGGCAGAACGTATTCGCTTCTCGGCGGTACTGATTTTCGTAGTGGTGTGGCTGACGCTGGCTTATCTGCCAATCGCACACATGGTTTGGGCAGGTGGCTTGCTGGCGCAAGATGGCGCGCTCGACTTCGCGGGCGGCACCGTGGTTCACATCAACGCCGCCGTTGCTGGCCTGGTGGGTGCTTACCTGGTGGGCAAACGTGCTGGTTTCGGCAAAGAAGCCTTCAAACCACACAACCTGCCGATGGTGTTCCTTGGTACCGCGATTCTGTATGTAGGCTGGTTCGGCTTCAACGCCGGTTCTGCTTCCTCCGCTAACGAAATCGCTGCGCTGGCGTTCCTGAATACCGTAGTGGCTACGGCGGGTGCGGTGCTGTCGTGGGTGTTCGGCGAGTGGGCGGTACGCGGTAAACCTTCTTTGCTCGGTGCGTGTTCAGGCTTCATCGCTGGTCTGGTGGCGATTACCCCAGCTTGTGGTTATGTCGGTGTCGGCGGCGCGCTGATTATCGGTCTGGCGGGTGGTTTAGCCGGTCTGTGGGGCGTAACGACCCTGAAGAAATGGCTGCGTGTTGATGACCCATGTGATGTGTTCGGTGTGCACGGCGTGTGTGGCATCCTCGGTTGTATCCTGACCGGCGTGTTCGCCTCCTCTTCACTGGGCGGCGTAGGCTACGCAGAAGGCGTGACCATGGGCCATCAGGTTTGGATTCAGCTGTTCAGCGTGGGCGTAACCATCGTCTGGACTGCGGTTGTGGCCTTCATCGGCTTCAAACTGGCGGATATGATTGTTGGCCTGCGTGTTCCGGAGGATCAGGAACGTGAAGGTCTGGATGTGAACAGCCACGGCGAGAACGCTTACAACCAGTAACCGTCGGGCTGAAGAAGAGCAGTGCGCTAAAATTATAAAAAGCAGAAGGGGCGATAATATCGCCCCTTTTTTTATACGTCGCGTTGGCGCATCACGCCTTCCTGCACCGTGGTCGCCACCAGTCTGCCATCCTGGGCATAAAACTCGCCACGCACAAAACCGCGCGCGCCCGAGGCGGAGGTACTCACCACGCTGTACAGCAGCCATTCAGATAAGTCGAACGGGCGATGGAACCACATTGAGTGATCGATGGTGGCAACCTGCATATCGGCTTCGAGGAAGCCTTTACCGTGCGGCTGCAGCGCCACCGGCAGGAAGTTCAGATCCGAGGCATATCCCAAAAGGTATTGATGGATACGACGATCAGTAGGTAACTCGCCGTTTGCACGAATCCACACCTGACGCAGAGGCTCATCAACGTGGCCTTTTAGCGGGTTATGAATCTGTACCGGACGAATATCCAGCGGACGCTCAGCGAGGAATTTTTCTTTCAGTTTGAGTGGCAGATGGGCGGCCAGCTTTTTTGCCAAATCCTGTTCCGATGGCAGATTATCTGGGCCCGGCACCTGCGGCATGCTGTTCTGGTGCTCGAAGCCGCTTTCAGGTGCCTGGAACGAGGCGGTCATGTAGAAGATCGGTTGGCCATTCTGTACCGCGCTGACACGGCGTGCGCTGAAGCTTTTGCCGTCACGCAGCGTTTCAACATCGTAAATAATGGCTTTTTGGCTATCGCCTGGACGCAGAAAGTAGCTGTGGAAAGAGTGAATGATGCGCTCTTCCGGCACCGTTTGTTTTGCGGCATATAGCGCCTGGCCAACCACCTGACCACCAAACACCTGGCGCAGACCAAGATCTTCGCTCTGACCACGAAACAGGCCTTCTTCCAGTTTTTCCAGATTTAACAAATTAAGCAGGTTGTGCAGTGCCTGACTCATAGCGGATTCCTCAGCGTGACTAATCGCGTCAGTGTGAAAGATCCGACCAGTTTCCGTCAATGATTTTGCCGCTATTTCAGCGGGCTGGAGGAGGGTTTAGGCGCAATGCCGATATTTGTGCCAGAATTAAGGTCATTCGGCGGCTGAAAAGCTAAGCAATGAATTTACCGCCGACAATCATAGTGTTCATAAGGAGACGACATCGATGAAACTCTGGCAAGTTATTAGCGGTATGACCCTGGCTGCGGCGATTACCGGTTGTGCGGACCACAGTAAGCCGGTAGCCACACCTACACTCGGCTCAGCGGTAGCGGGGCAGCAGGCCGCCATTGCGCAACCTAATGTTAGTGGTTCGGTGTATATCCGCCAGCGCATCGCGCTGCCACCGGATTCCGTGCTAACTGTGACGCTGTCTGATGCATCGCTGGCCGATGCGCCTTCGAAAGTGCTGTCGCAGCGCGTGGTGCGTACGGAAGGGAAACAGTCACCGTTCCAGTTTGTTCTGCCGTTCAATCCGGCTGACATCCAGCCGAACGCGCGCATTCTGTTAAGTGCGGCGATTTCAATTGATGGCAAGCTGGCGTTTATCACCGATACGGTGAAACCGGTGATTAATCAGGGCGGAACAAAAGCCGAACTGCTGTTGGTTCCGGTGACTAACGTCGCGATGCAAACCCAGCCGGGTGCCGCAACAACCGTGCCTTCGACTTCACCTACGCAGGTGACGCCATCGTCTTCGGTGCCGGCACCAACGAGTATGTAACTTCGATTGATGGGACGAGAGAGCGCCGGAAGTCATCATTGTTCCGTAAAGTCGCTGTCTCGTCCCTGATCGCTCGGCACACGCCATCCATGGCGTGTGACGCTTTACTCCACAACGATGACTTCCGGCGTGTTAAGTTCAGTGCGGTTTGTGGCGGGCTTGTGCGCGACATATCGCACCGCTAAATTTCCCAACGATACTTTTCCAGCTCAATCTCGCCAGCATCGCTCACTTCAATGCCTTCCGCTTCCAGCGCATCACGCTGACGAAACAGATCGTTGCCCTGCAGCGAAATCCTGCCGTGACGATTAATAACGCGAAACCAAGGTAACTTACTGCCTTCCGGCAAACGACGTAATACGCCACCTACCTGACGCGCCGCACGTGGCGATCCGGCCAGTTGTGCAACATCACCGTAAGTGGTGACCTTTCCTGGCGGAATGGCTGCGATGATTTGCCACACGCGCTCAGAGAAATTGTTTTGGTCGCTCATATGCGCACCTATTTTCAGCAGGAAAGGGCAAACTTTAGCATGCAGAAGGGTAGACATCAGCGCATTGCTGTGTGCTTGTGCAAGAAACCAACGGTTGTCGGGCCTGCGCTTGCAATTGCCAGGGGCATACTTGATAATGCCTGCGCTCTCGAAATGAGGGCTTGTCAATGGGGGCCCTGTTGGTTCTCCCGCAATGCTAACTTGTGAACTCGGTCAGATCCGGAAGGAAGCAGCCGCAGCAGGCGACGCGTGTGCCGGGATGTAGCTGGCAGGGCCCCCACCATTTTGTACCCGCCTACTACTACACAGAATTTTACGCACAGATAAATCTGGCAATCCTTTGCCTGTGAATCAATCCTTGATTAATACGATGATGGTGCAGATCGGCTGTTAGGGGAAAAACTTAGCGGACGAACTTCCAGACAGAAACCGGTACTTTATCGTAAAGCTTATTCATGGTCAGTTCAGCCAGACGATGATCGGCTGCCGAATAGAATACCGCGAGTTCATTATCAGGTAATTCATACTTGTTTTTTTCGATAACCCGTTCAAGGGTATCGATTGAGCGACAGCGGCGCAGTCGCATCAAATAATCTGTTTTGGTTAAGGCTTGGTTGCTCATAAATAAACCGGTCTCAGTCTGGTGCTAAAAGGAATGGCTAGGTTGTTGGAGATAAGCACACTCTTCGGCAAACAGATTAAATAAACGTTTTGCTGAACGCTGCCACCGTTGTAGATCCTGAGTATTGATTCCATAGCTGCTGAACAGCATAAAGGTATCGTCAAGATATTCATCGATTTGCGTAATCAGGGCTTCATCTTCAACGTGCTTAATTTTGTAATTCATCGTGAAAGAAGCGATATGCTCAATCAAATCGTTGAGCTGTAAATTGCTTTCCGAAGTAGGATCATTAACCCAACCATGATGGCTATCAGTCAATGTCGCCATACTTTCGTCGAACAAGTTCTCACACAGGTATTTAAGCTGGGCAATATCATGCCGTTTCGGTGAGTATTCGTCCATCTTTTTCCCCTCCATAGCTAGCACAGTTACCGCAGCGCGGCGAGATTAGGAAAAGCTACCAGGAAGCGATCTCGAATAAAAATTGAATTCAGCGACTCCTTAAATGTAATCCACAATCATTAGCTTTGCTCACCTCAATTACCAAATATTACAATTCATCGGCAGGAGAGGGGCGCTCATTGTCAATCACTTCAAACACCAGCGCGCCGGACGTTACCTGAAACAGCACTTCTTCACGCCGCTTAAACGTTTCATTTAAATCCAGGCAAGGATTAAATAAATTCCAGCTGAAATCGTAAAGCATTTTAAATCGATTGTTGTTGGTTGGTTGAATAGAAATAATCTGGAAGCTCTCGGGAACTAATTGCGCGTTTTGAGAATACCACTGTAAATCACCGGCTAATGCCTCGGCTATTTTGAGAATATTCCCCTGGATAATTCTTACCAGCTTTTCGCAATCGTCCTCATTCACAGCAATATCACAATGAATAATAGACGGCATTTTGTATCCAGTAAAAGAATGATGTTTCTATCATTGAGCTTATTGAGTGACATTGCAAGTCGCTAATATACAGAAAGAGTAATCGTTGTGATGGGTTTCATAACTCAATCATGGCGAAACGGCGAATTACAGCGGTAATCGTCTTGAGCGATCAACTTTTGAAACACTTTTGCGCGGGCACAACAGAGGAAGAGTCAGGTAGTATAATTGTTATGTTATAACATTTTGGTTGTTGAGTATGAATCATAGCGGTTTACTTCTTTCCCTTGGCGGCCGTTTGCTGGTTGCGCTGATGCTGATTGCCTTTCTGGCAATAGCCTTATGGTGGGGAATGCAGAAATGATGCATTTCAACCGCTTACAAGCAGGTTATCAAGGCCGTGCGGTGACGCCGGTCGTTAACGGCGAGCTGGCAACGGGCAGCATGACGGCGCTGATTGGCGCTAACGGCACCGGAAAATCGACCTTATTGAAAACCATTGCCGGCTTACTGCCGCCCATTTCCGGCAGCTGCGAATTGCACATCCCGCGCAAAGCGCTGGGCTGGTTACCGCAACGCAGTGAACTTGAAACGCGTTTTCCTCTTACTGCCTATGAACTGGTGGCGATGGGCTGCTGGCCACGTTGCGGCTGGTTTGGTGGCATTAATCGCGCCTTGCGCCTGGAAATCGATGCCGCGCTGGATGCGGTGCAAATGCGTGAGTTTGCCGATGCGCAGCCAGCCACGTTATCTGGCGGACAACTGCAGCGCGTGCTGTTCGCGCGCTTAATGCTGCAGCGCAGCCAGCTCTGGCTACTGGATGAACCTTTCAACGGCATTGATAGCCAAACCGTCACTTTACTGATGTCGATCCTCGAACAGCAACAGCATGCGGGCACCACATTATTAGTGGTGCTACACGATCGGCCGCTGGTGGCGCGCTATTTTCAGGATGTGTTATCGCTCGATGACGCTGATTCCGCACAAACGCCAACATTGCGTAGGGTAGCGTCGTGACATTACTTCAACCCTTTATCGAATTTGGTTTCATGCGCCGTGCGTTGGTGGCCTGCATTGCATTAGCCATTAGCGCCACGCCGCTGGGCGTTTTTCTCTCCCTACGCCGCATGAGTCTGGTCGGCGATGCGCTATCACATGCGGTATTACCCGGTGCGGCGATTGGATATCTGGTGTCGGGATTATCGCTGGTGGCGATGGGCATTGGCGGCCTGATTGCCGGTTTGGCGGTGGCGCTGCTCTCAGGCGCGGTCAGCCGTTACACGCACCTCAAAGAGGATGCCAGTTTCTCGGGCTTCTACCTCGGCTCTCTCGCACTCGGCGTCACACTGGTATCACTGCGCGGTTCCAGCGTCGATCTACTCCACGTGTTATTTGGATCGCTGCTAGCCGTGGATAACGCGGCAATTCTGCTGGTTGGCGGCATTGCCGCTACCACTCTGCTGCTGCTGGCGGTGATCTTCCGTCCGCTAGTGATCGATGCCTTCGATCCCGATTTTCTGCGCGCACAGGGCAAATGGAGCGCACCGCTGGTGCACGGTCTGTTCTTAATGCTGGTGGTGCTAAATCTGGTGGCGGGCTTTCAGGTGCTGGGCACGCTGATGTCGGTGGGATTGATGATGTTGCCGGCCACCAGCGCACGCTTCTGGAGTCGCCATCTGGCTTGCATGCTTGGCATCGCCATGCTGCTGGCGATTGTCTCTGCGTTTATCGGTCTGATTCTTTCGTGGCATTTCTCGCTGCCGGCTGGACCGGCGGTGGTGCTGAGTGCTGCGGTGCTGTTTCTGCTTTCTGTTTTGACAGGACCATGTGGCGGCCTGTTGCGCCGTCGATAACGAAACCAATAAGGGGATATGAATGAAAAAGTTACCGCTGAGTCTGGCGATTGGCGCCATGCTAATTAGCCCACTGTCGCTGGCGAAGAGCGTTGATGTTGTGGCGAGCTTCACCGTGCTGGCGGATATCGTTAAACAGGTCGGTGGCGATCACGTCAACGTGAAATCGCTGGTCGGCCCGAACGGCGATCCGCACACCTTCGAACCGACGCCGCAAGATAGCCAGGCGCTGTCGAAAGCGGATGTGGTGTTTGTAAGCGGTTTGGGCATGGAAGGTTGGATGGATCGCCTGATCAGCGCGTCAGGTTATAAAGGCACCCTCGTCGTGGCCTCGAACGGCGTTAACACGCGCAAGATGGAAGAGGACGGTAAAAGCGTCACCGATCCCCACGCGTGGAACAGCATGCAAAACGGTGTGATCTACGCCACCAATGTGATGAATGCACTGATCAAAGCCGATCCTGAAGATGCGGCGGATATTCGTAAAAGCGGTGAAAGTTACATTCAGCAGCTGCAGAAGCTGGATAGCTGGGCGAAAACCGCCTTTGCTAAAGTACCGAAGAACAAGCGTAAGGTGCTGACCAGCCACGATGCCTTTGGCTACTTTGGCCAACGTTATGGCGTTAGTTTCCTTGCGCCGGTGGGCTTCTCGACTGAAGCGGAAGCCAGCGCCAGCGATGTGGCTTCGATCATCAACCAGCTGAAGGCCGAGCACATCAAAACTTACTTCATGGAGAATCAAACCGATCCGCGTCTGGTAAAACAGATTGCCAGCGAAACCGGCGCACAGCCGGGCGGGGAACTCTATCCGGAGGCCTTGTCGGAAGCGAATGGCCCGGCAGCGACCTATGTGGCCGCATTCAAACATAATGTGGACGCCATTCTGCATAGCATGAAGTAAAAAAAAGGCCGGGGAGCATCCCGGCCAATTATCACGACACTTTCCTACCTTTTTTTCTTTCTTCCCTGAACCGCCTTAAAGCGCGGGTTGGTTTTGCAAATCACATAGATGCGACCTTTACGACGCACGACTTTGCAATCTTTATGGCGCGTCTTGGCAGAGCGCAATGAACTCAATACCTGCATCTCTTCTCTCCAGTCTTACTTGTTGCGCGACAGGAAGCTGCCAAAACGCTGATTGAAGCGCGCGGTGCTGCCTTCTTTGGCGAAATCTTTCTGCTTGCCGGTATAGAACACGTGAGATTTTGACGAGACATCCAGCGTGACATACGGCAGCACTTCACCTTCAAACTCAATGGTGCGCTCAGTCTTAATCGTGGAGCCGACTTTGAAGTATTCGTTGGCCGAGGTGTCGTGGAACACCACTGGGCGATAAAGGGGATGGATATTCGGTTTCATAGTCACCTCGTTATGTAATGTTATACTATAACAATATTATGAGCCTGAAAATGGCTGATTGCAACCGTGAAAAACACAGGGATTTTGGCGGGGCAGGGAAGCAGCAATAAAAAAGGCCGCATCAGCGGCCTTTTAAGGAAGGGTAGAACTTAGTGTTTGTGCTCAACCGGATGACCGTGTTCCAGGTCACCTTTGTTCTTACTGAAGCGGCGACGTACCACCACGAAGAACACCGGAACGAAGAAGATAGCCAGCGCGGTCGCTGTTACCATCCCGCCCATTACGCCGGTACCTACCGCATTTTGTGCGCCAGAACCCGCACCGGTGCTGATCGCCAGCGGCATTACGCCGAGGATAAAGGCGAGTGAGGTCATCAGAATCGGACGCAGACGCATACGGGATGCTTCCAGCGTGGATTCCACCAACCCTTTACCTTCCTTCTCCATCAAATCCTTGGCGAATTCGACAATCAGGATGGCGTTCTTCGCCGACAATCCTATGGTAGTCAACAAGCCCACCACAAAGTAGACGTCGTTACTTAAGCCGCGCAGCGTGGTGAAGATCAGTGCGCCGACCACACCCAGCGGTACCACCAACATCACTGAGAACGGAATCGACCAGCTCTCATACAGCGCGGCCAGACACAGGAACACCACAATCAGTGAGATAGCATACAGCGCCGGAGCCTGGTTACCTGACAAGCGTTCCTGATAGGACATGCCGGTCCAGTCGTAACCAATACCCGCCGGCAGTTTTCCTGCCAACTCTTCCATCAGGTTCATGGCATCACCGGAGCTCTTGCCTGGCGCAGCCTGGCCCAAAATCTCCATCGATGGCAAGCCGTTGTAACGTTCCAGACGTGGTGAACCGTACTGCCACTTCGCCGAAGAGAAGGCGGAGAACGGTACCATGGTGCCGCCGCTGTTGCGCACGTACCATTTACTGATATCGTCCGGCAACATACGTGAATCGGCCTGGCCCATTACGTACACTTTCTTCACGCGACCGCGGTCGATGAAGTCGTTGACGTAAGAACCGCCCCATGCGGCGCCCAGCGTGGTGTTAATGTCTGAAAGCGACACACCCAGCGCCTGCGCTTTTTCCTGATCGATAATCAGTTTGTACTGCGGCGTATCTTCCATACCGTTTGGACGCACGCCCACCAGCGTATCCGGATGCTGGGCAATCATGCCAAACAGCTGGTTACGCGCGGCGGTCAGCTTTTCGTGACCCAGGTTGCCCTGATCGGTCAGCATGAAGTCGAAGCCGGTGGCGTTACCCAGTTCGATAATCGCTGGCAGGTTGAACGGGAACACCATCGCATCTTTGATTTGACCGAGTGCCTGCATGGCACGACCGGCAATCGCAGGGACTTTCAGGCTGGCATCGCCACGCTCATCCCACGGCTTGAGGCTGACGAACGCGATACCGGTGTTCTGTCCACGACCGGCAAAGCCGAAGCCGTTGACGGTAAACACCGAATTCACGCTGTCTTTCTCTTTAGTCAGGAAGTAATCCGTCACCTGATCCAGCACTTTCTGGGTACGTTCCTGGGTAGCACCAGCCGGCAGCTGCGCCTGCGCCAGTAACAGACCCTGATCCTCTTCCGGCAGGAATGAGGTCGGCAGTTTCAGGAACAGATACGCCATGCCGACCACGATCACCAGATAAATCAGCAGGTAACGACCGGTGCTGCGCACGATATGGCCCACACTATCAACATAGTGGTTGGTGCTCTTATCGAACACGCGGTTAAACCAACCGAAGAAACCGGTGGTTTTACCGTGAGTGCCTTTCGGAACGGGTTTCAGCAAAGTAGCACAAAGCGCTGGAGTCAGAATCAACGCCACCAGCACCGACAGCGCCATCGCGGAAACGATGGTGATCGAGAACTGGCGATAGATGACACCGGTTGAACCGCCGAAGAATGCCATCGGGATAAATACCGCAGACAGCACCAACGCGATACCGACCAACGCGCCCTGGATCTGCTCCATCGAACGTTTGGTGGCCTCTTTCGGCGGCAAGCCTTCTTCCGCCATCACACGCTCAACGTTCTCGACCACCACGATGGCGTCATCCACCAGCAGGCCGATAGCGAGCACCATCCCGAACATCGTCAGGGTGTTTATCGAGTAGCCAAAGGCACTGATGATCGCAAAGGTTCCGAGTAAAACCACCGGTACGGCAATGGTAGGAATCAGCGTCGCGCGGAAGTTCTGCAGGAACAGATACATTACCAGGAACACCAGCACGATCGCTTCAAACAGCGTTTTCACCACTTCGAAAATCGAAATTTTCACGAACGGCGTGGTGTCGTACGGATAAACCGTTTTCATGCCTGACGGGAAGAACGGTTGCAGTTTTGCCAGCTCAGCTTTTACCGCATCGGCGGTATCCAGCGCGTTAGCGCCCGTTGCCAGTTTGATACCGATACCAGAAGCGGGCTTGCCATTATAACGCGCGATGATCTCGTAGTTTTCACCACCGAGTTCAATCTTCGCCACGTCACGCAGGCGCACCTGAGAACCATCCTGATTCACTTTCAACAAGATCTTACCGAACTCATCTGTTGAAGTCAGACGGGTTTGCGCAATGATCGAGGCATTAAGTTGTTGACCGGGCACAGGTGGCGTACCACCCAGTTGGCCAGCAGCAATTTGGGTGTTCTGAACTTTCAACGCGCTGATGACATCTACTGGCGTCAGTGAATAGTTATTCAGCTTGTGCGGGTCCAGCCAGATACGCATGGCATATTGCGCACCAAACACCTGTGTATCACCCACGCCCGGCATACGGCTGACCGGATCTTTGATGTTAGAGGCAACATAGTCAGAAATATCATTCTGCGTCATGGTGCCGTCATCGCTGACGAAACCCGCCACCATCAGGAAGCTACTGGAGGATTTCTTAACCTGAATCCCCTGTTGCTGCACTTCTTGTGGCAGTAACGGCGTGGCCAGCTGCAGTTTGTTCTGCACCTGAACCTGCGCGATATCTGCGTCAGTACCGGATTGGAAGGTCAGTGTCAGCGTCAATGTACCCGACGAATCACTGCTCGATGACATATACATCAGGCCATCGATACCGTTCATGTTTTGCTCGATGACCTGCGTCACCGAATCTTGCAGCGTTTTCGCATCAGCACCCGGATAGGTCGCCTGGATTTCAACCGCCGGCGGCGCAACATTGGGATATTGCTCAATCGGCAGACTGATAATCGATAGCACACCAACCAACATGATGATGATGGCGAGCACCCACGCAAAAATGGGGCGATCAATAAAGAACTTAGCCATGTATCAGTGGCTCCTGTTATGACGATGATTTAGCAGACGGTGATTCTGGTGCAGCTTTGGCATCATCGGAGACTTCTTGTGGCGTCACCTGCGCACCCGGTTTGGCGCGCTGGATACCGGTGGTGATCACCCGATCGCCTGCTTTAAGACCTTCCGTTACCAGCCATTTGTCACCAAATGCCTGATTAGCGGTAATATTGCGAGATTCCACTTTATTATCCGCGCCTACGACCATCGCCGTTGCCTGACCGGTTGGGGTACGCGTTACGCCCTGTTGCGGTACCAGCAATGCGGTTGGATTGGTGCCTTCATCCAGACGTGCGCGCACAAACATACCTGGCAGCAGGCGATTGTCCGGATTCGGGAAGATGGCACGCAGCGTGATTGAACCGGTGGTTTCATCCACGCTCACATCAGAGAATTCCAATGTGCCTGTTTGCGGGTATGCGTTACCGTTTTGCATTAGCAGGGTGACGTTGGCCTTACCGTCGTTCTGTTTCAGCTGACCGGATTCCAGTTCTGCGCGCAAACGCAGGAATTCATCACTGGATTGGGTCACGTCGACATACATAGGATCGAGCTGTTGCACGGTCGCCAGCGCGGTAGTCTGCCCATTTGAAACCAGCGCACCTTCAGTCACTGACGATTTACCAATACGACCGCTGATAGGCGAGGTCACTTTGGTATACGCCAGATTGATGCGTGCGGTTTCAACGTTGGCACGCGCAGCCTGTGCGGCTGCGGCAGTTTGGGCTGCTGTGCCTGCGGCGGTGTCATAGTCCTGCTGACTGATGTACTTGGTACCCAGCAGTGGCTTGTAGCGCGTGATGGTCAACTGCGCCACGCGAGCATTGGCTTCAGCCTGGGCTAAATCCGCTTTAGCACTGTCGTAGGCCGCCTGGTAGGTGGCGGGATCGATCTGATACAGCGACTGGCCGGCTTTTACATCACTACCTTCAACAAAATTACGTTTGAGAATAATCCCTGACACCTGAGGGCGAACTTCCGCAACGCGGAAAGCCGAGGTACGGCCCGGCAGCTCAGTGGTAATTTGCAATGGTTCGTTTTTTAACGTCACAACACCCACTTCTGGGGGCTGCTGCTGGGCGGCTTGCTGGGATTTATTATCATCACATCCTGTTAACAAAAAGCTGCCTGAAAGCATCAGGACGGCCGCCAGAGGCGCTAATCCTCTGTTTTTATTCATAAATAAACCTCTAGTGTCCGATATCAAATGATCAATGGATCACAAACCGATAAACCCATTGCTGCGTTAAAACACGGGTCGTGCTATGGTACATACATTCACAAATGTATGTAAACTTACAAGTTTGTAAAAAAAGCCCAGCATGGCACGAAAAACCAAAGCGCAAGCTCTTGAAACACGGCATCAAATTCTTGACGCCGCATTAGCACACTTTTCCGAACATGGTGTGGCCGCCACGTCTCTGGCGGATATCGCAACAGCGGCCGGCGTCACGCGCGGGGCTATCTACTGGCATTTCAAAAACAAAGCCGATCTCTTGCATGAAATCTGGCTGCGTTGTGACGCTGGGCTAGACGATGTGGAACTTGAGTATCAGACAAAATACCCGGGTGATCCACTTTCTGTTGTACGTTCAATGTTGATCTATATCCTTGACGCCACAGCAAAGGATCCGCAAAGACGCGCATTAATGGAGATTATCTTCCACAAGTGTGAATTTGTTGGCGAAATGTCGACGTTACAGGATATGCGCCAAAGCTTACTGCTGGAGTGTTACGACCGCATTGAAGTGGTGTTGAAAGAGTGTATTGAGGTCGGTCAGCTGCCCAGCAACATCAACACGCGGCAGTCTGCACGCCTGATGTGCGGCTACATCAACGGCATGATGGAAAACTGGCTATTCAATCCGCAGGCTTATGATTTGGCTGCCGATGCGCCGCAGCTGGTGGATGCATTTTTGGATATGTTGCGCCTTAGTCCAACACTTACCACCGGGCCACGTTAAGCAGCATCTTCCGCCGCTTTCTTTTGTTGATAATCCCGCTGAACAATTGCCAGCGCGGCCAGCACGGTGGCGGTGGGAACATTATTCTCTTCAAGCAGTTGAATCAGATCGACGGCAAGCTTGATTTCGTCGGGTGCGCTGTCCAGTGACATGGTTTCTCCTAAATACGTAATTTCGCCGCGACCAGCAGCATTAACAGTGCGCCCAGTAGCGCGCTGGCGAAACCGGCTGGATGTAAGGCGGCAAGATCGCCGGTGGTGAAGTAGGTGGCGATATAGCCGCCAATCAGCGCGCCAATCACCGCCAACACCAGCGTAGGCACAAAACCGCCCGGACGACCGGGAAAAATCACTCGCTTAAGCCAGCCTGCCGCTAAACCCATTACAATCCAAAAAACCAGCGTCATGATTTTTCTCCTTTTTTCACCGCTATGAGTATAGAGGAAAAAGCGCCGCGTTTAGCGTGGCATAGCCGGCAACTCCAGTTTGTAGATAGCGGCGCGGCAGCGTGCCAGGCGCTCCTGCAATTGATCAACTTCACGAATTAGCTGCTGCTGAACGCTGAGGGTTTCGGCGCGCGCCAGATGCAGCTCGCGCTCTTGAATCATCGCCAGTAAGCGCTTTTCGTAGCCTTGATACTCTTCACGTTTGGTCTGGCGTGCATCGACGCGTGGCCGCTCGCGCTTCACGCGCAGCTGTTGGCTTTGGCATTCGCGTTGCAGCGCGGCAATCTGATCCAGCACTTTCTCCGCCAGCCATTGACGCCGTGCCACATCGGTATCGGCTGCGGTTAACTGCGTAATATTGCCTTCCAGTTCGCGCAGATAATCCGCCAGACGCGTGCCGCTAGTGCGAAACAGTTGGGAATCAAAGCGCGGCTGACGACAGGCACCATCCGGCTGCTGTGCAATCTGCTGGCGCAGTAGATCTAACATGGCGTGGAGACGCTGCTGTGCGGGCGGTTGGGGCATCACTCTGTTTCCGACTGTGTTAACGTAACGCTGTTTTGACTCATTCAGGCATCAGGCATGCAGCGCATTTTACTACTGAGCCTTGGCTGGCTGGCGATTGTGCTAGGCACGCTGGGCATTGTATTACCTTTATTACCCACGACGCCATTTGTGTTGTTGGCGGCCTGGTGTTTTGCCCGCTCGTCGCCGCGTTTCCACCATTGGCTGCTGTGGAAATCGCCGTTTGGCCGCTACATTCGTCACTGGCAGCAGCATCGTGCCATGCCGCCCGGTGCCAAAACTCGCGCCATGTTGCTGATTGTGATTACCTTTTCGGTCTCGATTTATCTGGTGAACCTGCTGTGGGTACGCATTCTGTTAGGCGCGATGCTGTGCATGCTGCTGCTTTTTATGTGGCGCATTCCGGTCGTCGCCGAGGATATCAGCCCGCCACAACAGTAGCGTGAGGGTTGCATTTAGCCGGGTATTTGCATAGATTTGGGCATCTTCGTGCGTGGCTTCCCTTATAAACGACTTCGCTCAACCCGGTTTCCGGGGTTTGGCGCTAGAGAAGCTGCGCGTATTAGATATTTTCTCCAGGCGTAACATTTATGACCGCAACTGCGCAGCAGCTTGAACTCATCAAAAACAGCATTAAAAGCATTCCTGACTATCCGAAGCCGGGCATTCTGTTCCGTGACGTGACCAGTCTGATGGAAGATCCGCAGGCGTATGCCGCGTCGATCGCCATTCTGGTTGAGCGTTATCGTAACAAAGGCATCACCAAGGTGGTGGGAACGGAAGCGCGTGGCTTCCTGTTTGGCGCGCCGGTGGCGCTGGGTTTGGGCGTGGGTTTTGTGCCGGTGCGTAAGCCAGGCAAACTGCCGCGTGAAACCTTCAGCGAAAGCTATGAGCTGGAGTACGGCACCGATGCGCTGGAACTGCACAAAGATGCCATTAAGCCAGGCGATGTGGTGCTGGTGGTGGACGATCTGCTGGCAACCGGCGGTACGCTGGAAGCAACCGTGAAACTGATCCGCCGCGCCGGTGGTGAAGTTAAAGACGCCGCATTCGTGATTAATCTGTTTGACCTGACCGGCGAAGCCCGCCTGACCGCCATGGGCGTCGAGTGCTTCAGCCTGGTGAATTTCCCCGGCCACTAAGGCCTGCGCGCTCCGCTGCACTGCGGGGCGCTACCTCTGCAAAGTTAGTGGTTGCTGATCCGCTGGTGGCTGTTAAACTACTGCCAAAATAAACAGGGTTTGCGAAGCTGCATTTTCTCCCTTCTCCCTAAATTCCAGTGATTGAATCCACATGAGCTATCAGGTACTTGCGCGAAAATGGCGTCCCCAGGCCTTCGCTGACGTAGTCGGTCAGGAACATGTGCTGACTGCGCTGGCCAACGGATTGTCACTGGGACGAATCCATCATGCTTATCTCTTTTCTGGCACCCGCGGCGTCGGGAAAACCTCGATCGCCCGTCTGCTGGCGAAGGGCCTTAACTGTGAAACCGGCATCACGTCAACGCCGTGCGGACAATGCGACAACTGCCGCGAAATCGAGCAGGGCCGTTTTGTCGATCTGATTGAGATCGATGCCGCGTCACGCACCAAAGTTGAAGATACGCGCGATCTGCTCGATAACGTGCAGTACGCGCCGGCGCGCGGTCGCTTCAAGGTCTATTTGATCGATGAAGTGCACATGCTGTCGCGCCACAGCTTCAACGCGCTGCTGAAAACGCTGGAAGAGCCGCCATCACACGTTAAATTCCTATTGGCGACCACCGATCCGCAGAAGCTGCCGGTGACGATTCTGTCACGTTGCCTGCAATTCCATCTCAAGGCGCTCGACGTTGAGCAAATCCAGCAGCAGCTGGCGCATGTGTTGCAGCTGGAGCAGATTGCTGCCGAACCGCGTGCGCTGCATCTGTTGGCGCGCGCCGCTGACGGCAGTATGCGCGATGCGCTCAGCCTGACCGACCAGGCGATTGCCATGGGGCAGGGCAGCGTAACGCGTGACACCGTGGCACAAATGCTCGGCACGCTCGACGACGAACAGCCATTGGCGCTGATCGAAGCGCTGGTGGATGGCCAGGGCGAACAGGTAATGGCGCTGCTGAATCAGGCCGCGTCGCGCGGGGTGGAGTGGGAAGCGCTGTTGGTCGAGATGCTGCGTTTGCTGCACCGCATTGCGATGGTGCAGCTGTTACCGAGCTCGCTCAGCGAGGACGATCTTAGCCAGGCCGATCGCCTGCGCGAGTTAGCGCGCGTGCTGCCACCGGCTGACGTACAACTCTATTACCAAACGCTGTTGATGGGACGTAAAGATCTGCCGCTGGCACCGGATCGGCGCTTAGGCGTGGAGATGACGCTGCTGCGTGCGCTGGCGTTCCATCCGCAGGCGACGATTGCCGAGCCGGTGGCGCGTCCCACCTTGACGCCACAAGCTGCTCCGCAGGTTGCTGCGCCGCAAGCCGCACCAAAAGCCGCGCCCGCTCCGGCTGCGCAGCCGCAGATGGCACCCCCGAACCATGACGCGCCGCCAATGTCGGATGATTATCCGGACATGCAGCCTGCGCCCGATCCGTTACCCGACGCCACCAGCCAGTTGTTACAGGCGCGAACGCAGTTGCTGCGTCAGGGAGCCGGCAAAGCAAAAAAGAGTGAGCCGGCAGCGCGTTCCGCGCGGCCGGCGAATCCGGCGCTGGAACGACTCGCTAGCGTCACTGAACGTGTGCAACAACGTGCATCTGAACCCACGGTAAAAGCCCCGGCCAAACCGGAAGCCTATCGCTGGAAAACGCAGTTGCCGGTTGAGGTTAAAGCGGAGCCGGTGGCGACGCCAAAAGCCTTGCGTTCGGCACTTGAGCATGAGAAAACGCCAGAGCTGGCGCTGCGTCTGGCGGAAGAAGCCCAGCAGCGCGATGCGTGGGCCGCTGAAATCGCCGCGCTGACGCTGCCGAAACTGGTGCAGCAAGTGGCGCTCAACGCGTGGAAAGAGGTGGGCGCAAATGGTATTACGCTGCATCTGCGTAGCAGCCAGCGCCATCTGAATTCTGCGTCGGCAAAGCAAGCGCTGGCGGACGCGCTGAGTCAGTCAGCCGGTCAGCCGGTTGAATTGACCATTATTGAAGACGATAATCCTACGGTATTGACGCCACTGGAGTGGCGTCAGGCCATTTATGAAGAGAAGCTGTCGCAGGCGCGGCAGTCTATCGAAAGCGATACCCATATTCAGACATTGCGTCGATTCTTCGATGCCGATTTGGATGAAGAGAGTATTCGACCGGTGTGAACATGCTGCCGCGCGTCAACTGCGCGCAGCCCCAGCAGAGAGAGAAAACTATGTTTGGTAAAGGCGGATTGGGCAACCTGATGAAACAGGCCCAGCAGATGCAAGACAAAATGGCCAAAGTTCAGGAAGAGATCGCCGCGATCGAAGTGACCGGTGAATCAGGCGCTGGCTTGGTTAAAGTAACCATCAACGGTGCGCACAACTGCCGTCGTGTCGAAGTCGATCCTAGCTTGCTGGAAGATGACAAAGACATGCTGGAAGATCTGATCGCCGCGGCCTTCAACGATGCGGCACGCCGTATCGACGAAACGCAGAAAGAAAAGATGGCTGCTGTCTCTTCAGGTATGCAGCTGCCACCTGGCTTCAAGATGCCGTTCTGATGCAAACCAGTCCACTGCTTGAATCTTTGATGGAGTCGTTGCGCTGCCTGCCGGGCGTTGGCCCGAAGTCGGCGCAGCGCATGGCTTTTCAGCTGTTGCAGCGCGATCGTAGCGGTGGCATGCGTCTGGCGCAGGCGTTGACCCGCGCCATGTCGGAAATCGGCCACTGTGCTGATTGCCGTACCTTCACCGAGCAGGAAATCTGCACCATCTGCGCCAATCCGCGTCGTCAGCAAAACGGCCAGATTTGCGTGGTGGAAAGCCCGGCAGATATCCACGCCATTGAGCAGACCGGCCAGTTTGGCGGCCGCTACTTTGTGCTGATGGGCCACTTGTCACCGCTGGATGGCATTGGTCCACAGGATATCGGTCTGGATCGGCTGGAGCAGCGTCTCGAGCGCGAAACCTTAACCGAAGTGATCCTCGCCACCAATCCCACGGTGGAAGGGGAAGCCACGGCCAACTACATCGCCGAGCTGTGCGGACAATATGGCGTTGACGCCAGCCGCATTGCACACGGTGTGCCGGTTGGCGGTGAGCTGGAAATGGTCGATGGCACCACGCTGTCGCACTCGCTCGCCGGACGCCACAAGATTAATTTCTAATCACTTGCCGATGTCTTCGCAGACATCGGCTTGAAATCCTCTCCTTCATCCCCATTTCTCTCTCAACGTATCATCAACCCCGATTCAGTTGAGGTAGCAATGACCATGAAAGGACAAGAGACGCGTGGCTTCCAGTCAGAGGTAAAACAACTTCTGCACCTGATGATCCATTCGCTCTATTCAAATAAAGAGATTTTCCTGCGTGAGCTGATTTCCAACGCTTCAGATGCCGCCGACAAACTGCGCTTCCGCGCGCTGTCGACGCCCGATCTGTATGAAGGCGACGGCGACCTGCGCGTACGTATCTCGGTCAATCCGGAAAATCGCACGCTGACGCTCAGCGATAACGGCATCGGTATGCGCCGTGATGAGGTGATTGAGAACCTCGGCACCATCGCGAAATCCGGTACCAAATCCTTCCTCGAATCCATGGGCTCCGACCAGGCGAAAGACAGCCAGCTGATCGGCCAGTTCGGCGTGGGCTTCTACTCGGCGTTCATCGTGGCGGACAAAGTCACCGTACGCACCCGCGCCGCTGGCGCGAAAGCCGATGAAGCGGTGTTCTGGGAATCGGCCGGCGAAGGCGAGTACACATTGGCGGAGATTGAGAAAGCCGATCGCGGTACCGAAATCACGCTGCACTTCCGTGAAGGCGAAGACGATTTCCTCGATGCGTGGCGCGTACGTAACGTGATCAGCAAATACTCCGATCACATCGCGCTGCCGGTTGAAATTGAAAGCAAAGACGAAGAGAGCGACACCACCACCTGGGAAAAGATCAACAAAGCCCAGGCGCTGTGGACGCGTAACAAGTCCGAGATCAGCGACGACGAGTACAACGAGTTCTACAAACATATCGCCCATGATTTCAGCGATCCGGCGATCTGGAGCCACAACCGCGTGGAAGGTAAGCAGGAATACACCAGCTTGCTGTATCTGCCATCACGCGCGCCGTTTGACATGTTCAACCGCGACAGCAAGCACGGCCTGAAACTCTACGTGCAGCGCGTGTTCATCATGGATGACGCCGAGCAGTTCATGCCGAACTATCTGCGCTTTGTGCGTGGTCTGATCGATTCCAACGATCTGCCGCTGAACGTGTCGCGTGAAATCCTGCAGGACAGCCGCGTGACCCAGAGCCTGCGCGCCGCGCTGACCAAGCGTAGCCTGCAGATGCTGGAAAAACTGGCGAAAGACGACGCAGAGAAATATCAGCAGTTCTGGAAAGAGTTCGGTCTGGTGCTGAAAGAGGGCCCGGCTGAAGACAACGCTAACCAGCAACAGATTGCCAAACTGCTGCGCTTTGCCACCAGCCAGAGCGAAGGCGCCGAGCAGACCATTTCGCTCGACGACTACCTGACGCGCATGGTGGAAGGTCAGGATAAGATTTATTACATCACCGCCGACAGCTATGCCGCCGCGAAGAGTAGCCCGCATCTGGAACTGTTCCGCAAGAAAGGCATCGAGGTGTTGCTGCTCTCCGATCGCATCGACGAATGGATGATGAGCTACCTCACCGAGTTCGACGGCAAAACTTTCCAGTCAGTCAGCAAAGCGGATGATTCGCTGAGCAAACTGGCCGACGAAGAGACCGAAGAACAGAAAGAAGCGGAGAAGGCGCTGGAGCCGTTTGTTGAGCGCGTGAAAACCCTGCTGGGCGAGCGTGTGAAAGAGGTGCGTCTGACGCATCGTCTCACCGATACGCCAGCGATCGTCACCACCGATGCCAACGAAATGACCACGCAGATGGCGAAGCTGTTTGCTGCTGCCGGTCAGGACGTGCCGGACGTGAAGTACATCTTCGAGATCAATCCGGATCACACGCTGGTGAAACGCGTGGCTGATACCCAGGACGAAACGCGCTTTGCCGAGTGGGTTGAGCTGCTGCTGGATCAGGCGCTGCTGGCCGAGCGCGGTACGCTGGACGATCCCAACCAGTTTATCCGTCGCATGAACCAGTTGCTGACGGCTTAGTCTGGTGCGGTAATTGACAAGGGCGTCATAAATGACGCCCCTACATTCGCCTTCGTAGGGTCGCCATTCATGGCGACCTTTTTATTATCTGCTCTTAAATCTGCGCCTGATCCCGCAACCAATCGCGAAACAAGGTAATCTCCGCATCGTGCTGGCGCGAAGTCTTGGTCATCATCAGAGTGGCGCGATCGACGCGCACAAAGCCCAGCGGCGCGATTAAGGTGCCATCACTCAACTCCTGACGCACCAGCAAGCGCGGCGCCATAATCACGCCCAATCCATTTCTTGCCGCCTGAATGCCTAACGTCAAATTATCGAAATGCTTGCCGATCCAGTAATTACCGCGCACGCCGCTGGTTTTCGCCCATTCAGCCCACGCATGCAGCCGTGTATCGGCGTGCAGAAGCGGCAGCGAGGCGAGATCCTGCTCGCTCTGAAAACGGGCCGCAAACTGCGGGGCGCATAGCGGGCCGATGTAATCATCGCTGATCAAAGTGGTATCAATATCGTCATCCGGCGACTGCTCGGCGCTGAGAATCAGTACATCGGTGTGTTCGCTGCGCAGCTGGTCGATCTCCACCAGCGACTGAAACTGCACTTCGATATCGGGATAGCGCTGATAAAAGCTGGCAATACGCGGAATCAGCCATTGTGAGAGAAAGCTGGGCGCGCAGGAGACGCTAAGGTGATGGCGCATGCCGGTACGGATGCTTTCGCAGGTAGTGGAGAGTTCGCTAAAGGCTTTCTGACAGCTCACCAGCAAACGTTCACCGTGTGAGGTTAATTTGACGCGTCCATTGGTGCGCACAAACAACGGCTTCCCCATCCAGCTCTCCAGCTGTCGAACCTGATGGCTAATGGCGCTATGGGTGACATGCAGACGTTCGGCCGCCAAGCTAAAACTGCTATACAGTGCCGCCTGGTGGAAATAGTGCAGTGCACGTAACGATGGAAGCGCGGTCATACTCGTCCCCTGTGTAAAAACCTAACAGGGATTGTCAGTTTATATCATTTTAATGTCCAGCCGCATTGGCCTAACCTTTCCCCCAGATTCTGGCGGGTTGACGGCTCCGGCTCTCTGTGTTTCACGCCGACTATCACCGCAGGCTTCACCTCCCACACACAGCACAATAATAAGAGACCTATCACGCGATGGCTCCACAACTTGCTATTGCCAGGGCGGCGGCGGCGCGCGATAAGCTTCGCAGCTTGCTTTCCCGCCATTACCGGCTTGAAAATTACGATCTCTTCTTCGCTCCGTCTTTGCATATCTCACGGGTGCTGCTTTCCCAGCTGTTTCTCCGTCAGGAACAGTCGCGCAATCAAACGCGCTATGCCTCCCACCATCCGGTCAGCGAACTCAGCGTACTGCCCACCTTGCCGATGACGGCGGGCAACATTGCATTGGTGGATCATGTCGATATGCAGCAAGGTCGGGTGCGGGCGCTAAGCGAATGCCAAAGCCACGGCGTTACCGATGCGTCGGAGTCATTTGCCACGCAGCTACATAAGCGGTTGGTGAGCGATGCGCGCCTGTTTGTTGCTCGCCTCGATCGCCACGCGGCGTTATGCGGCAATCTGGTGTTGATCGCGTTGCGCACCGCCGATTTCAGCACGCTGGTGCGTAGCGAACTGCGGCTGTTTGAGCAAGGATTAGCGCTTCGTGACGCACCTGAACAGGCGCTGACGATGATCGAGAACAGCGAATGGTGTCCGTTCAATATTGCGATGGTGGAAAATATCGCACTCGACTCGCCCTTTATCCTGCACTCCATTCAGCAACCGGGTTTACCCTTTGCGCTTTTTCCGCTGCCGAACGGCCTCAATGCCAGTGAATTGCCGCAGGATATTCAGGTGCTGCCGCAACAGGCGCGTTTACGCTTGCGCGCCGACGTGCGTGGCGGCGTCAACAAGCAGCAGAACGTCACGCTAACACTGAAAAAACGGCTCAAAGACGCGCTCATGCTTAGCCGTAATTCCTAAAAACAGGCACTCTGCTGGTATTTGCTGACAAAGCAGGTCAAAGTAGACCTTTCGTGACGAGCGCGCCCGTTTCCTTGTGGTGCGCGGGCCATAATGGTATGTTCTTCGCCTTCTCAGATTGAACAATGCGATTCGCAAGGGGAATTACGCAATGCGTATTATTCTGCTCGGAGCTCCGGGCGCAGGTAAAGGCACTCAGGCTCAATTCATCATGGAGAAATACGGTATTCCGCAAATCTCCACCGGTGACATGTTACGTGCGGCAGTCAAAGCAGGTACGGAACTGGGCCAACAGGCAAAAGCGATCATGGATGCCGGTAAACTGGTGACTGACGAGCTGGTGATTGCGCTGGTAAAAGAGCGTATCACTCAGGAAGACTGCAAAAACGGTTTTCTGCTCGATGGCTTCCCACGCACTATCCCGCAGGCTGACGCCATGAAAGAAGCGGGCATCAAGGTTGACTACGTGCTGGAGTTCGCTGTACCGGACGAGCTGATTGTGGATCGTATTGTTGGTCGTCGCGTTCATACGCCATCGGGCCGCGTGTATCACGTCACTTACAATCCACCGAAAGTGGAAGGTAAAGATGACCTGACCGGCGAAGAGCTGACCACACGTAAAGATGACCAGGAAGAGACCGTGCGTAAGCGTCTGGTGGAATACCATCAGCTGACCGCGCCGCTGATTGCCTACTACGGCAAAGAAGCGCAAGACGGCAACACCGAATATCACAAAATCGACGGCACGCGTCCTGTCGCTGAAGTGAGCACGCAATTGGCCACGATTCTCGGTTAATGCGTTGATGGGGCCGGTTGTCCGGCCCTTTTGCAGCAATTGCTTTCCCCTCCCTCGATTTCCGCTACAATTTCCCCCTGATTTTGCATTCGACCCATTCGTTTCGACATCAAGGAAATACCATGAGGCAAGAAAAGCCCGGGGTTTTGCTGGTTAACTTAGGCACACCAGACGCACCCACAACACCTGCGGTTAAACGCTATCTGAAACAATTCCTCGGCGATCCACGAGTGGTTGATACACCGCGCTTATTGTGGTGGCCGATTCTCAATTTCATCATCGTGCCTTTCCGCTCGCCACGCGTATCGAAACTTTATGCTTCCGTGTGGATGGATGAAGGTTCACCGCTGATGGTCTTCAGCAAGCGTCAGCGTGACGCATTGGCACAGCGCCTCGATATGCCGGTTGAACTCGGTATGAGCTACGGCCAGCCAAGCCTCGACAGCGCGTTAAAACGCTTGCTGGATCAGGGCGTGACCAAACTCATCGTGCTGCCGCTCTATCCGCAGTTCTCCTGCTCGACGGTAGCCGCAGTCTGGGACGGCTTAGCCACAAGCTTCAAACCGTTGCGTTCGCTGCCGGAAGTGGCGTTTATCCGCGATTATGCGGAGCATCCGGCTTACATTGCCGCGCTGAAAGCCTCGGTTGAGCGCTCGTTTGCACTGCATGGCGAACCGGATCTGCTGGTGCTGTCGTATCACGGCATTCCACAGCGTTTCGCCAATGAAGGCGACGATTATCCGCTGCGCTGCAAAGACACCACCGATGCGCTGGCCGCGGCATTGGGTATTGCGCCGCACAAGATCATGATGACCTTCCAGTCGCGCTTTGGTAGCGAGCCGTGGCTGACGCCGTATACCGACGAAACCATGAAGAGTTTGCCGGCCAAAGGCATCAAGCACGTGCAGGTGATGAGTCCGGGCTTTGCGGCGGATTGCCTCGAAACGCTCGAGGAGATCAGCGGTGAAAACTGCGAGATTTTCCTGCATGCCGGCGGCGAAAAGTTCGAGTACATTCCAGCGCTCAACGACGATGCTGAGCACATTGAAATGATGGTGCAGCTGGTCAACGCGCGCCGTTAAGGGTGTGGCAGAGAGTGTGATATCATTCTCTGCCTGATTTTCCCTGACGGCACTCTCGATGAAATTTCCCGGCAAACGCAAATCCAAACACTATTTTCCCGTCAACGCGCGCGATCCGCTGCTGCAAGCCACGCAGCAAGAGCAGGAAGAGGGCAGTTGGGTGGTGGGTATCGACCAGACGCTGGTGGATATTGAAGCCAAAGTTGATGACGACTTTCTGCAGCGTTACGGCTTAAGCGCCGGTCACTCGCTGGTGATCGATGATGCTACCGCCGAAGCGCTCTACAACGAGCTGATGCGCGAAGCGCTTATCAGCCATCAATTTGCCGGTGGCACCATCGGAAATACCCTGCATAACTACTCGGTGCTGGCGGATGATCGCTCGGTGCTGCTCGGCGTGATGTGCAATAACATCCAGATCGGCGGCTACGCCTATCGCTACCTGTGCAACACCTCCAGCCGTATGGATCTGAACTTCCTGCAGGGCGTTGATGGCGCGATTGGCCGCTGCTTCACGCTGATTGGCGAGCAGGGCGAACGTACCTTCGCCATCAGCCCTGGCTTAATGAACCAGCTGCAGGCCAACAGCATTCCGGAAGAGGTGATTGCGGGCGCCTCGGCGCTGGTGCTGACTTCCTATCTGGTGCGCTGCCAGCCGGGCGAACCGATGCCGGAAGCCACCTTGCGCGCCATCGAATACGCCAAAAAACACAATGTGCCGGTGGTATTGACGCTCGGCACCAAATACGTGATTCAGGATAACCCGCAGTTCTGGCGCGATTTCCTGCGCGACCACGTCTCGATTGTGGCGATGAACGAAGAGGAAGCCTATGCGCTGACCGGTGAACAGGATCCGCTGCTGGCGTCAAATATGGCGCTGGATTGGGTGGATTTGGTGCTGTGTACCGCCGGGCCAACCGGTTTGTACATGGCCGGTTTCACCGAAGAAGAGTACAAACGCAAAACCAATCATCCGCTGCTGCCGGGCGCGCTGGCTGAGTTCAACCAATATGAATTTAGCCGCGCGATGCGCCACAAGGATTGCGATCAGCCGCTGCGCATCTTCTCGCATATCGCGCCTTATATGGGCGGACCAGAGAAGATCATGAACACCAACGGCGCGGGCGATGGTGCGCTGGCGGCGCTGCTGCACGACATCACCGCCAACAACTTCCACCGCCAAAAAGTACCTAACTCCAGCAAACACGGCCGCGCCTACCTGACCTATTCGTCACTGGCACAGGTGTGTAAATACGCGAACCGGGTAAGTTATCAGGTGCTGAACCAGCATTCCCCGCGTCTGACGCGCGGCCTGCCGGAGCGGGAAGACAGCTTAGAAGAGTCTTACTGGGACCGATAAAACGGAAGGTCGCCATTCATGGCGACCTTCTCAATGACCGCACTCACTTAAATCGGGCACTCACGCACAATCGGGTTCTGCGCAATCTCCTCTTCCAGCACATGCAACATGCTGTTGGCAATCTCACGCTCGCCCATCACCACGCGATTTGCGCCGCGCTCCATAATGTAGGTCACTTCGTCGTCATAATGCGCACGCGCAATAATCTCAATATCCGGGCGCTTCTCGCGCGCCGCCGTCACTACTTCACCGGCTTCGTAACCATTTGGAATAGTCAGCAGCAGCCAGCGGGCGCAGTCGAGGCGCGCTAATTCCATGGTATCAACGCGTGCTGCATTGCCCAGCACGGCTTTGATTCCCTGCTCGCGTAGTGCTTCAACGCGCGGGCGCGAGTTCTCCACCACCACCAGCGGTACATCCGCTTCCATCAGCTTTTGCCCCAGCAGGCTGCCGACGCGACCATAACCAACCAGCACCGCGTGATTGCAGATATCCACCGGAATCTGTTTCTCTTCTTCGATCGCTTCTTCCAGCGTCTGCTCTTCGATGGTCTCGGTTTTGTCGAGGTAGCGTTCCAGCATGCTAAACAGAATCGGATTAAGCATGATGGAGAGAATCGCCGCCGCCAGCACCAGATTGCGGCCTTCTTCGCTCAGCATGCCAAGCGAGATGCCGAGACCGGCCAGAATAAAGGCGAATTCACCAATCTGCGCCAGGCTCACCGAAATGGTCATCGCGGTACGACGTGAATGGCCAAGCAGCGTTACCAGTAGCCAGGCGGCGATGGATTTACCCAGTACGATAATCGCCAGCGCGCCCAATACAGCCAGCGGCTGCTCAATCAGGATCATCGGGTCAAACAGCATGCCGACGGATACAAAGAACAGTACCGCGAACGCATCGCGCAGCGGCAAGGTATCGTGCGCCGCGCGGTGGCTGAGTTCGGATTCGTTCAGCACCATGCCAGCAAAGAAAGCGCCGAGGGCGAAGGAGACATCAAAGAATTCAACGGCGCCAAAGGCGATACCGAGCGCCAGCGCTAACACCGCAAGGGTAAACAGCTCACGCGATCCGGTCGCGGCACTTTTTGCCAGAATCCACGGCACCACGCGACGGCCCACCACCATCATCAGCACCATAAAGGCGACGACTTTACCGATGGTCAGCAGCAGATCCCACAGCAGCAGCGTTGGGCTAGCGTTGCCTTGTTCCAGCATGCCCGCAATCGCTGGCAGCAGCACCAGCGTTAGCACCATCACCAAATCTTCCACAATCAACCAGCCAATGGCGATTTGCCCGCGCTGGCTATCAATCAGCTGACGCTCTTCCAGCGCGCGCAGCAGCACCACAGTACTGGCGGTGGAAAGACACAGACCAAATACCAGACCGGTCATCCACGACCAGCCCATCGTCCAGGAAAGTCCCATTCCCAGCAGCGTGGCCACGGCGATTTGCGCGATGGCGCCAGGAATGGCGATGGACTTTACCGACATCAAATCCTTCAGCGAGAAGTGCAAACCGACACCAAACATCAGCAGAATAACGCCGAGTTCAGCCAGTTCTGGAGCAAGGTTGGTATCCGCGACAAAGCCTGGCGTGAAAGGGCCGGCCAATACGCCAGCTAATAGATAACCAACCAGCGGTGAGATGCGCAGGCGGTTTGCCAGCATACCAAGGAGAAATGCGAGGACCAGCCCCCCGACAATGGTAGTGATCAACGGTGTGGTGTGATGCATGCCTGTCTCCTTGTGTGCAAATGTATCCGCTTGTAACAACCTAGTGTAATGCACAATCACTGACCGCGTTTAAACATTTGAGCGGTAAAAACGCACTAAAATGAAAAAATGAGACTAAAACGCAGCTGAAGCTCCATTTTCGTCAGTTATCTCACTATATCGGCTGGAAATACGCAGAATGAAGAGTGGCGCGGAAAAATAGTTGCGACGGGAAACTGGCTTCGCAGCAGGTGTTGTTGCGGTTAAAGCGGTCCTAAGTCGATAAAGTCGCCGCCAGGCGTAGAATTGGGTTATCCAATGAAGCGCCTGACGGTTATGCAGCTTGTTTGATTGATGCTTTGCCAGTTTCATCTTGAGTTAGCCAGTCATCTGTGCGAAACAGAAGGGCGATAACGCACATTAAGTCCACCGCTAAGTGGAAAAACGCAGAATAAGGAGATCGGCTTTGTTTTTATCACCGCGAAAGGGGCGCTGGCTGGCGCTGACAGTGTTACTGCTGCCGATGCTGGCGCAGGCGTGGCAAACGGATCGCAGTTATCGTTTTAGTATTCTGCATACCAACGATCATCACGGTCGCTACTGGACAAACGCGCAGGGCGAATATGGCCTTGCCGCGCAGAAAACTCTGATGGATCAACAGCGCTACGATGTGCAGGCCAAAGGCGGCGGCGCGCTGATCCTGTCGGCAGGCGATGTGAACACCGGTGTACCCGAGTCAGACATGCTGGATGCTGAACCCGATATTCGCGGCATGAACCTGGTGGGTTATGACGCCATGGCGCTGGGCAATCACGAATTCGACAAACCACTTAGCGTGCTGCAAAAGCAGCAGAAGTGGGCCAAATTCCCTTTCCTTTCGGCCAACATCTATCAAAAAGGCACCGACACACGCTTATTCAAGCCGTGGGCGACCTTTAACCGCATGGGGCTGAAGATTGCGGTGATCGGCCTGGCCACCACCGACACGCTACGTATCGCCAATCCAGAAAATATTGCGACCATTGATATTCGCGATCCGGTGAAAGAGACCGAGAAAGCGGTGGCGGAATTACGCGCCAGCGAAAAGCCTGACGTGATCATCGCGCTGACGCACATGGGCCATTACGACGACGGCCAGCATGGCAGCAATGCGCCGGGTGACGTGGAGCTGGCGCGCAGCCTGCCGCCGGGCACCATCAACGTGATCATTGGTGGCCATTCACAGGATGCGGTGTGCATGGAGAAAGAGAACGTCAGCGTAAAAGATTATCAGCCGGGCCAGCCTTGCCAGCCGGATCGTCAAAACGGTGTGTGGATCATGCAGGCGAAAGAGTGGGGCAAATTTGTTGGACGCGGCGACTTCACCTTCCGCAATGGCGAGCTGACGCTGGAGAATTACCAGCTAATCCCGGTTAACCTCAAGCACAAAGTGAAGAATCTTGATGGCAGCGAATCCTGGCTCACCTGGCAGGAAGAGATCCCGCCGAACAGCGCGATGATGAAGCTGTTAACGCCTTTCCAGCTGCGTGCTGGCAAGCAGCTGGATGTTAAAGTCGGCAGCAGCGATGGCGTGTTTGTTGGCGAGCGCGACAAAGTACGCTTCGAGCAGACCAATCTTGGGCAGCTGATTTTGCGCGCGCAAATGGCGGCGACCAAAGCGGACTTTGCGGTGATGAGCGGCGGCGGCATTCGTACGTCGCTGGCGCAGGGCAATCTCAGCTGGCGCGATTTGCTGCAGGTGCAGCCTTTCGGCAATCAGGTGGTCTCGGTTACGCTGAGCGGCAATGAGCTGCTGAGTTATCTGGCGACGGTAGCCAATATCAAAGTGGATTCCGGCGGCTTCGCGCAGTTCAGCAACATCAGTCTGGTGGCGGATGGCAAAGGCGTCAGCGACGTGAAGATCAACGGCGAACCGCTGCAAAAGGATAAAACCTACCGCATGGCGACCAACAGTTTTAACGCCAGCGGCGGCGACGGCTATCCGAATATTGAAACTCATGCTGGTTTCAGCAACAGCGGGCAGCGCGATGCGGATGTGCTGCGTGACTACGTCAGTCAGCATTCACCTTTAAAAGTGAGTGACTATCAACCGAGCGGGATTGTGCATCTGACGGCGGCACAAATTGAAGAGCGCAACAAAGCGCAGGAGAAGCAACGCAAGCCAAGCTATCCACAAATGATTCTGGCATGGATCTGGCCGCGCGCTGCACAGCAACATTGAACTCTGCGCACGTAGGGTCGCCATTCATGGCGACCTCTTTCGAAATGAGCGCCTCAAGCCTGACAGGATTTCTGCGTCACCCAACGGTGGCGCAACTTATCCCACATCCAGTTGTAAACCATGGTGTAGGGCAGGAAGAACAGGAAGAACGCCACTTCCAGCACAAAGGCTTCCAGCAACGAAATATTCAGCATCCAGGCGGCAATCGGCAAGCCAATCAGGATAAACCCGCCTTCAAAGCCCAGCGCATGCATCGCGCGCAAACCGAATCCGCGTTTAACCTGCGGCGGCCAGATGCGATCAAAACCGCTGTTATAGATCATGTTCCACAGCATGGCGACGGTCGACAGCATAATCGCCAGCGCGCCCATCTGAAACAGCGGTTTCTCCATGATCCAGGCAGCCAGCGGTGCAACAGTGATAAGTGCCAACCCCTCAAAGCCTGCGGCATGATAAAAACGTTCTTTCAGCGAACGGGTACGCATATAAACCTCCTTATTGGTGACAACACGCATTTTCGCACTGTGTGATGCTAAGATAAAATGATCACCTATCGATAAAAGCGATGGTTCACCATGAAGTATTCCCCAGAATCCCTTGAGGCATTTGTGCAAACCGTGGCCAGCGGATCCTTTTCAGCGGCAGCGCGTGCGTTGGGCAAAAGCCAGTCCACCATCAGTAGCGCGATCGCGAATCTGGAAGATGATCTCGGTTTCACGTTGTTTGATCGCAGCGGCCGTCAGCCGGTACTGACTGAGCAAGGTCAACGTGCGCTAGCGCAGGTGCAGCAGATTTTGGCAGCGAGCCAGCGGCTGGATGAGCTGGCAGTGCGCTTGTCGCAGGGTGTTGAGCCGCGTCTCAGCATGGCGATTTCCGATTTTTGGCAGGCCGATCACCATGAAAATCTCCTCAACCGGTTCGAGGCTCGTTACCCAGATATCGAATTCGAGTGCATGATTGCCGAGGATGCTGATGCGTTGGATCTGATACAAGCCGGACGCGTGCATCTTGGTGTGGTGCGTGCGCAGCCGCAACTGCCGCCGGATTTGGCAGTGGCGCGCTTGCAGGTTGGCGCGCAGATGGCGATCTATCTGCATCAGAACCATGCTTTTTCCCAGCTGGATCAGGTCAGTGAAGGGCAGTTGGGCGAGCTACGGCATCTGCGGCTTAATACCTGGGTACAAAACCACGATCCGCTGCCAGCGGGACGCGTGTGGGCCGCTCCGTCTTACTTACTTTTACTTGAGATGGCGGAGCAGGGTTTTGGCTGGAGTATATTGCCGCGCTGGCTGGTGGAGCAGTTTGGGCATCAGGTGCTAAAGGAGTTGCCGGTGCCGGGCTGGCCGCAGCGTATTGCGGTTGATGTGGTGTGGTCGCGACGTAATCCGCCGGGACCGGCTGGGCGCTGGATGATCGATCAACTTTGCGCTCAGCAGCCCGATTAATCGCGCCGCGCGATGTCGGCCAGCGGCGCGTCCAGCAGGCGAGACAAATCGTGTGCTGCCAACTCCAGATCCAAGCCGCGTTTGCCGCCGGAGATAAAGATGGTGGCAAATTCGGCAGCTTGCTGATCGATCACCGTTGGCAGACGTTTTTTCTGTCCTAACGGGCTGATGCCGCCCACCAGATAACCGGTCACGCGCTGTGCCAGCTGCGGATCGGCCATATCCGCTTTCTTCGCGCCCAGCGCTTTGGCGACCTTTTTGAGATCCAGCTGGGTTGAGACCGGCGTCACCGCAACCGCCAGCGCTTTGGCATCGCCGTTGAGCGACACCAGCAAGGTTTTGAACACCTGACGTGCATCAAGATTCAGCTTACGTACCGCTTCGTCGCCAAAATTGGTTTCATGGCTATCGTGGTCGTACGGATGCAGGGTAAAGGTGACTTTTTGTTTTTCCAGAAGTTTTACCGCGGGCGTCATGATCGGTCCTTGTTAGGAAAATTCTTATTTCAGTTTTGATGGAAAAACAGTGGCGAAATTCTGAACTTTGCGCGAGAATTGGCCCGCGCCAGCAAGAGATTGTTGGTGATAACCAAAATCATAAACAAATTCCTCTTTGACGGGCCAATATCATTATTGGCCTTCTTTTTTTGTATTTTGAGCACATCTGGAATGTAGGTCGCCATTAATGGCGACCCTACGGATGTTTGGTGCGTTTTTGTAGAGGCGCCATTTATGGCGACCAAGACGTTAACCCCTAAGCAAATCCGGCAAATTATCATCGCCATACAGGTGCAGCGCACCCACCGCCACCACATAACGTCCTTTCGGTAACGCCAGCAGCAACTCGCGCCAGTGCTGATTGCGCTTACGCATCAGCGTGTCGTTCAGCTCGCTGCTAAAGGTGGTCGGCAGCGCCACCGGTTGCTGCGTCGGCGGCGCGTCCAGCCACCAGCTGATCATGGTTTGCAGCAGGCGCGCATTGGTGTGCCAGTGTTCCAGCGTATCCAGCAACAGCGGCAAACCATCCTGCGGCAGCGATTTGAGCAGGGCGATCTGCGTTTCTGGACCTTCCAGCTCGATAATGCGTTTGTTGGCCGCTTTGGCCGCCTGCAACAGCTGATAATCGATACCAAACTGCGGACGCAATCCCAGCCGCTGCGCCTGTTGCGCCTGCAACATCAGTGCGATCTGCCAAAAAGGCAACGTATCGAACAGGCCGATCGACAGCGAAACCTCATCGCACAACGCGTGCAATCGTTGCAGCGTCTCGTCATCCAGCCGAGTCGCCAGCGGCGGGCATTGATCATCTTCGCTAAATGGCGATCCGCCTTGGGTGATATCGGCTTCGACAATTAACGCGTCGGCTTTATGCAGCTGACGCAATAGCCCGGCAGGCAGCGGCTGCATATCGCGCGTGCCCATGTGAATGCTGCCCGCCAGATGCAAACGACGATCGCCCAGCTGAATATCCATCGCCGGCCAGCTGTAACTGGCCGGAAAAAGGGTCGCGATCCGTTGTTGGATGCTGTGCCACAGACCGTGTCTCATTCCCTGTCCTTTTTAAGGCAAAAAACCATGCTAGCGATTTCATCTCATGAAAAACAGGGCTGGAATGGCTATTGCCGTTGCGCCGGCTTGAAGCGCAACAAACGGTTGGCGTTGCTCACCACGGTAATGGATGACAGCGCCATCGCCGCGCCCGCGACAATCGGGCTCAGCAGCATGCCGGTAAATGGATAGAGCACGCCCGCCGCAATCGGAATCCCCAGGCTGTTGTAAATAAAGGCACCCAACAGGTTTTGCCGCATATTGCGCAGCGTGGCGCTAGAAATCGACAGCGCATCGGCGACGCAGTGCAGATCGTTACGCATCAGCGTCATGGCGGCGGTTTCTACCGCCACATCGCTGCCGCCCCCCATCGCAATGCCGACATCGGCTTGCGCCAGTGCGGGCGCATCATTGATGCCGTCGCCGACCATCACCACTTTGCGGCCTTGCTGCTGAAGCTGCGTAATCGCCTGCGCTTTGCCATCCGGCAACACGCCGGCAATCACTTCATCAATACCGGCTTCGGCGGCAATCGCCTGCGCGGTTTTTTGGTGATCGCCGGTCAGCATCATCAGACGATAACCTTGCTGATGCAGACGCTGCAGCGCCGCTTTGCTCTCGGGACGCAAGCTGTCTCGCAGCGCGATCAATCCCAGTAGCTGCTGATTATCGGCCAGCAGCACCGGCGTTGCACCTTGTGCCGCGAAGCGTTCGATGTCGGCCTGCGCGGCGCGATAATCAATCTGCTGCCCATCCAGCAGCGCCTGATTTCCCAGCAGTAGCGTTCTGTCGGCCACTGTAGCGCTGATGCCTTTGCCGCGTATTGTACGAAATTGCTTAACCGCTTCGGCGTTCACCGCGGGCGCAGCATCGAGAATGGCTTTAGCCAGCGGATGGCTGGAGCCTTGCTCCATCTGCGCCGCCGCGCTGAGCACCTGCTCGCGATTCCAGTCGCTATATAGCACGACATCGCTAACCTGCGGCGTGCCGCGCGTCAGGGTGCCGGTTTTATCGAACACGATAGTATCGACTTCGCTGGCCCGCTGCAGCGCATCGGCGCCACGCACCAGCACGCCCAGCTCTGCGGCGCGCCCGACGCCCGCAATCACCGACATCGGCGTGGCTAAACCCAAAGCGCAAGGGCAGGCGATGATCAGCACCGTGGTGACAATTACCAGCGTGTAAGCCAGTTGCGGCTGCGGACCCGCCAGATACCAAATAACCCCGCTCAGCAGCGCAATCGCCACCACCACCGGCACAAATACCGCGGAGATGCGATCCGCCAGCCGGCCAATATCCGGTTTGCTGCTTTGCGCCTGGCGCACCAGATTGATGATGCGCGCCAGCGTGGTGTGGCTGCCGGTGGCGCGCGCCACAAAGTGCAGCGTGCCGTCTTGCACCAGCGTACCAGCAAAGATTTTGTCGCCCGGCTGTTTGGCCTGCGGCACCGCTTCACCGGTCAGCATCGCTTCATCCAGCCAGGCTTCGCCGCTGGCAACGTTACCGTCCACCGGTACGCGATCGCCGGTGACCAGTTTCAGCGTCATGCCGGACTGAACCTCGCTAAGTGGCAGCAGCGTTTCACCCTGATCGCTGATGACCCGCGCCTGCGCCGGGGTTAAATCCAGCAGACGTTCCAGCGCCTTCGAGGCGCGCTGGCGTGCGCGCTGCTCCAGCGCGTGGCCGAGATTGATCAGGCCAACGATCATCACGCTGGCTTCGAAATAGAGATGACGCGCCTGATGCGGGAAGAATTCGGGCCACAGGGCGACGCTCATCGAGTAGAGCCACGCCGCGCCGGTTCCCAGCGCCACCAGCGTGTCCATGGTGGCGGTGCCGTGACGCAAACTGCGCCACGCGCTGCGGTAGAAGTGGCCGCCGGCCATCTCCATCACCAGCAAGGTGATGATGCCAAGCGTGCGCCACAGCGTTTGGTTATCTGCGCTCAGCATCATGTTGTCGCCGAGCATGCCCCAAATCATCATCGGCACGCCGAGCAGCAATGCCAGCGCCGATTGCCAGCTAAAGCGGCGCATGGCGTGCTGCGCGCTGACCTGCTGGCGTTCGCGCCGGGTTTGTTCGTCATCGATCACTTCGGCGGAATAACCGGCTTGATCGACAGCGTTCACCAACGCTTCAGCGCTTGCATCGCCCAATATTAGCGCGCTGCGCTCACCGAGATTGACGCGTGCCTGACTGACGCCCGACACCTTTTGCAGCGCCTGTTCCACGCGACTCACACAGCTGGCGCAGCTCATGCCGCCAATCAGTAAGTGATGCACAGGAAGATCGGCTTCAGTGGAGGGTACCGGTTGCGACTCCGTTGTCAGCGCCTCCGGCGGCGGCTCTGTAGCTGTCAACGGATCAGGCTTTGGGCTGGTTGCGCCGTCTTTCAGCACCGCGTGATAGCCGGCTTGTTCAACCGTCGCGATCAGATCGCTGGCGCTCGCCGCACCGGTGACGCGCGCTTCTTGCTGCGTGACGTCGGCCTGTTCAACATCGCTGCGCTGCTCCAGCGCTTCTTTAACGCGTTTAACACAGTGGCCGCAGGACAAGCCATCCAGCGCCAGCAGTTGGGTGTGTGACATGGTTAACTCCTCAGGTAATGATTTTGACTGCATGCAAAAATTGCATTAGAACTAAAGCCTAAACCTTCCCCTGAATGGAAGGTCAAGGGGGAAAAATGAACATCAGCGATGTGGCAAAAAAAACCGGACTCACCAGCAAAGCGATTCGCTTCTACGAAGAGAAGGGCGTAGTGACGCCGCCCTCGCGCAGTGACAATGGTTATCGTCATTACGCAGCGCACCATATTGATGAGCTGAATCTGCTGCGTCAGGCGCGTCAGGTGGGATTTACGCTGGAAGAGTGCCGTGAACTGGTGACGCTGTTCAACGATCCCGCGCGGCACAGCGCCGATGTGAAAGCGCGCACCTTGCAGAAAGCCGACGAGATTGCTGCGCACATTGAAGAGTTACATGCGATGCGCGCGCGCTTGCTGGAGCTGGCGGAGGCTTGCCCGGGCGATGACAGCGCCGAGTGCCCGATCATCAATCACCTGGCCGGTTGCTGCCATCACGCCGATGGAAAGCGCGGCTGAATCATCAGTGTGATGCCGACCACGCCGGTGACAATCACTGGCGTGCCCGCAGGCAGATCGCTATCCGCCTGCACGCGCCAGCTACTGTCGCCGATGCGCACGTGACCAAGTCCATTTTTCAGCGCGTTATCCAGCGTCAGCTGCATCCCCATTAACTGATTGCCGCGCTGGTTAAGCGTGTTAGCGACCTGCGACGATTCGCGATAGCGCATCCAGCGATGCCAGAAAAACGCGCTGAGCAGCGTCATCACCGCAAACACAATGCCCTGGCTGGTCCATGAAATGGGAAACAACCATTCGATCAGCGCCACCGCGACGGCGGCCAAGCCACTCCACAGCAGATAACCGCTGGTTCCGAGCATTTCGGCGGCCAGCAGCAGGCCGCCCAACGTCAGCCAGAACCAGTGTGGATGCGCAATCAGCTCCATCAGGATCATGGTCGGCGCTCCGTCCGGCTCTCCTTCAGCAACTCACTGATACCGGCAATTGAACCGAGCAGGCTGCTGGCGTCCAGCGGCATCATCACCACTTTGCTGTTGTTGGCTTCGCCAATTTTTTGCAGCGCGTCGGTGTATTTCTGCGCCACGAAGTAGTTCACCGCCTGAATATCACCGGCGGCTATCGCTTCGGAAACCATGCGCGTCGCCGTGGCTTCGGCTTCCGCCTGACGCTCACGGGCTTCGGCTTGCAGGAAGGCGGAGGTGCGTTCACCTTCGGCTTTGAGGATCTGCGACTGCTTGTCGCCTTCGGCGCGCAAAATCGCCGCCTGGCGTACGCCTTCGGCGGCAAGGATGTCGGCGCGCTTAGTACGTTCCGCCTTCATCTGCGCATTCATCGCGGCGATCAATTCCTGCGGCGGGCGCACATCGCGGATTTCAATACGGGTGATTTTCACGCCCCACGGATTGGTGGCTTCATCGACGATATGCAGCAGACGCGTGTTGATGTTGTCGCGCTGCGACAGCATCTCATCCAGCTCCATGCTGCCGAGCACGGTGCGGATGTTGGTCATGGTCAGATTGAGGATCGAGAGTTCAAGATTGCTGACTTCATAGGCGGCGCGCGCCGGATCGACAACCTGGATAAAGCACACTGCATCAATAGTGACGTTGGCGTTGTCTTTAGAGATGATTTCCTGGGAAGGGATGTCGAGTACCTGTTCCATCATATTGATTTTGCGACCAATACGATCCATGAACGGTACAAGCAGATTGAGGCCGGGCGCCAGCGTTTTGGTATAACGGCCAAAGCGTTCTACCGTCCACTGATAGCCCTGTGGAACAATTTTTACACCGGCCCACACGGTAACGAGTGCGAGCACAATGATGACGGGAATGACCGTTAACATATAACCTCCTGGCTGTCAGATTGTCGGGCCGAGTCGTTCGGCCCGTTTAACGCGCGGTACCGATCAGTACAGCAGCGAGTAAAGCTGGCGGCGATAGCGCGTGGCGAGGGTGTCGCCGGTGCCGAGTGCGGCCAAAATCTCCTGGAACATTTTACGCACCTGGCCGTCACCGACGCTGAGATCGCTTTTCAGGAAGCTGAACAACAACTCCAGCGCTTCCTCATTGCGGCCAACCTGATGCAGCTGTAACGACAGTTTAGCAGCCAGCTCAGCATTGGTTGGATCGCTGGCTAACTGCTCCTGCAACAGCTGAATTTCTGGTGTGTCGGCGGCCTGCTTTAACAGGTCGATTTGCGAAACCAGGCTTTGATAGCGCGTGTCCTGATCCTGCAACGGCACCGCATCCAGCACGGTTTCTGCTTCGTCGCTGCGGTTCAGGGTGATCAGCACTTCCGCCAGCAGGAAACCAATTTCGCTGTTTTTGTTGCTCAGCTGCCAGGCGTCTTTCAGCAGCGGCAGCGCTTCCAGCGGTTTGCCTTCGTGCATCAATTGCATCGCCTGCTGCGCTTTAACCTCTTCTTCACGCGGCAACACTTTTTGCAGCAGGGCGCGAATCGCCTCTTCCGGCTGCGGTCCCTGGAAGCCGTCCACCGGCTGACCGTTCTGGAACAGGTAAACGGTTGGAATGGAGCGCAGGCCAAACTGCGATGCCACCATCTGCTCTTTATCGCAATCCAGCTTCGCCAAAATAAACTGACCCGCATACTCCTGCGCCAGGCGATCCAGCACCGGCGTCAGTTCCAGACAGTGCTGGCTGCGTTCGGACCAGAAGTAGAACAGCACCGGCAGCTGCATCGACTGTTCTAAGGTCTGCTGCAGATTGGATTCGTTGATGTCGATAATCAAAGCGTGTGACATGAATACGTCTCTTGTCAGAAAGTGTGTTGAGGATATGGGGGCAAGCTGCCCCGGTTCAAGTTTGATTCTGCGTTGCAGCTTAGTTGCTGCGCAAAATGCGATCCAGTATCCAACCTGGCAACAGACGTTTAAGCAGACTCATCGCCCAGGCGACCAGCGTGACCGGATAGCGCAGACGCGGATGTTTGCTCTCTAACGCGTGGCGCAGCTTCGGCAGAATCGCTTCTGGCGGCAGGGTAAAACGCGCGGCGATGCCCGGATTGCGCACCGGTTTATCCTGCTGGCCCTGATGCACGTTATCGGTGAATCGAGTGCTAATCGGGCCTGGCTCAATCAGGCTGACGCGCACGCCTGAGTCGCGCACTTCGAGACGCAGCGCATCGCTCCAGGCTTCCAGCGCCCATTTGCTGGCGGCATAAGCGCCGCGACCCGGCGTAGAGATCAGTCCCAGCACCGAGCTGGTATTGACGATGCGTCCGTTGCCGCTGGCTTGCAGCGCAGGCAGCAGGCGCATGGTCAGTTGATGAGTGCCAAACAGGTTGGTGGAAAACTGCTTTTCTAACTGCTGACGCGACACGCTGCTGAGCGGCCCATATTGACCAAAACCGCCGTTGTTAAACAGCGCGTGCAGGCGATGATCGGTGAGTTCCAGCACGCGGTCGGCGGCGGCATCGACGCTGGCAGCATCATCCAGATCCAGCTGCACGCCAATAAATCCCAGCGCTTCCATGCGCGCCACATCGTCGGCGCGGCGACAGGCGGCCAGCACGCGATAGCCGCGCGATAAAAGGTCATTCGCGGCGACCAAACCAATGCCGCTTGAGCAGCCGGTGATGAGAATTGTTCTTTGCATTTTTTTACCCGTTAAAAATCACACGTCTGCATTAATCATGCTTTACTAACGGAGCCAGTTCGGTCGCCATCAGGTTGGCGATAAACGGCTGTGCATCCGGATTGGGGTGAATTCCATCCTGCTGCATCCACTCCGGCTTCAGGTAGACCTGCTCCATAAAGAAGGGCACCAGAGGAATGTCGTACTGCTGTGCCAGGCGCGGATAGATCGCGCTAAACGCCTCCGTATAACGACGTCCATAATTGGCCGGTAGACGAATCTGCATCAGCAGCGGCTGCGCCTTAGCGGCTTTCACTTCGTCGATCACTTTGGTGAGATCGGCGGCGATATTCTGCGGCGGGAAACCACGCAGGCCATCGTTACCGCCCAATTCGATTAACACCCAGCGGGGTTGATGCTGTTTTAATAGGCCCGGTAAACGCGCCAGCCCCTGTCCTGCGGTATCTCCGCTGATGCTGGCGTTCACCACTTTGGGCTGCTGTTGCCACTCTTTATTCAGCAGGCTCGGCCAGGCCGCCGTGGCCGACATGCGATACCCGGCGCTCAGGCTGTCGCCCAATACCAGCAAGGTATCGGCGGCGGCGAGTCGGGACACCAGCAGAAGCAATAACAACAGGAAGGGATAATGCCAGCGGAAAACATTGTTGCAGTTCATCATCTTACTAAGTCCGTCGGTCAGGGAGAGCATCAGCTGACCATCCTTACCGGAGTTGAGCTGGTTGTCAAACCAGCTGAGACAATCGCCCTGATTGGCGAGTCCGGCTCTGGAAAATCCACGCTGCTGGGCATTCTGGCCGGACTGGATGACGGCAGCAGCGGCGAAGTGCATCTGCTTGGCCAGCCGCTGCACAGCATGAATGAAGAGCAGCGAGCGGCGTTGCGCGCACGCGAAGTCGGCTTTGTATTTCAATCATTTATGCTGGTGCCGACGCTGAACGCGCTGGAAAACGTGCAACTTCCGGCGCTGTTGCGTGGCGACAGCGATCGCGAAAGCCGTGCGCAATCGGTGGAGTTGCTTACTTTATTGGGCTTGAAAGATCGTCTGCATCATCTGCCGGCCCAACTTTCTGGCGGCGAGCAGCAGCGTGTGGCGCTGGCGCGTGCCTTTAGCGGCCGTCCCGGCCTGCTGTTTGCCGATGAACCTACCGGCAACCTCGACCGTAAAACCGGCGATCGCATCGCCGATCTGCTGTTCTCCCTCAACCGCGATTTTGCCACCACGCTGATTCTGGTGACGCACGACGAACAACTGGCGGCGCGCTGCGACCGCCGCTTACGGCTGCGTGACGGCAAGTTGTGGGAGGAGTCATGATTTGGCGCTGGTTCTGGCGCGAGTGGCGTTCGCCCTCGCTGCTGATTGTCTGGATGGCGCTCACTTTAGCCGTGGCCTGCGTGCTGGCGCTGGGCTCGATCAGCGACCGTATGGAAAAAGGCTTAAGCCAGCAGAGCCGCGACTTTATGGCGGGCGATCGCACGCTGCGCACCACTTCACCCGCGCCTGAGGCGTGGCTGAACAAAGCGCGTGACGAAGGGTTGTCGGTCAGCAGTCAGCTGCACTTTATGACCATGACGTTTGCGCAAGAGACGCCGCAGCTGGCGGACGTGAAAGCGGTGGATGATGCCTATCCGATGTTTGGCACGCTGCAAACCGATCCGCCAGGCTTGCGTCCACAAGCGGGCACGGTGTTGGCCGCGCCGCGTTTACTGGCGCTACTGAATCTGAAAGTGGGCGATAGCGTGGATGTCGGCGACACCACGCTGCGCATTGCCGGTGAAGTGATTCAGGAGCCGGATGGCGGCTTCAATCCATTCCAGACCGCGCCGCGTCTGCTGATGAATCTGGCTGACGTGGAGAAAACCGGCGCGGTGCAGCCGGGTAGTCGTCTGAGCTGGCGCTATAAATTCTCTGGCGACCCGGCACCGCTGGCGCGCTATGACAGCTGGATCGAACCACAGCTAAAAGCCGATCAGCGCTGGATCAGCGTCGATAACTCGGAAGATGCGCTGGGTCGCTCGATGCAGCGCGCGCAGCAATTTTTACTGCTCTCGGCCTTGCTGACGCTGATGCTGGCGATTGCTGCGGTGGCGGTGGCGATGAGTCATTACTGCCGCAGCCGCTACGATTTGGTGGCGGTGCTGAAAACCCTGGGCGCAACCCGTAAGGCGCTGCAGCGGCTGATTATCGGCCAGTGGCTGGCGGTGCTGCTACTGGCGGCGATTGTCGGAAGCGCGTTGGGGCAGGGCATTGAAATGATTCTGCTGCTGATGCTGAAGCCGGTGCTGCCGGGCGCGCTGCCTGCGGCGAGTTTCTGGCCGTGGCTGTGGGCGATTGGCGCGATGTTTGTGATTTCGCTGCTGGTGGGTTTGCGTCCGTATCGCCTGCTGATGGCGACGCAACCACTGCGCGTACTGCGCCGGGATGCGGTGGCGAACGTTTGGCCGCTGCGCATCTATCTACCTGCGATGGCGCTGGTGGTGATTGGCTTGCTGGCGCTGCTGATGGGCGGCAGCAAAATGCTGTGGGCGCTGCTGGCGGGCGTGGTGATGCTGGCGCTGCTGCTGGCGTTACTCGGCTGGGGCACCTTGCTGCTGCTGCGTCGGTTGGTGGTACGCAATCTGGCACTGCGGCTGGCGATTAACCGTCTGCTGCGTCAACCGGCAATGACGCTCAGCCAGCTGGCAGCGTTTTCGCTGTCATTTATGCTGCTGGCGCTGCTGCTGGTGATGCGCGGCGATCTGCTGGATCGCTGGCAACAGCAACTGCCGCCGGATAGCCCGAACTATTTCCTGCTGAACATCACCAAAGAGCAGGTGCCGCAGGTGCGCGACTTCCTGAGCGAGCATCAGCTTAAACCGGAAACCTTCTACCCGATTGTGCGTGCGCGCCTAACCGAACTGAACGGTAAAGAGGCCGATCCCAAGCTGGATAATGCGCTAAATCGCGAACTCAATCTGACGTGGCAAGCAGAGCGTCCGGATCACAATCCGCTGATTTCCGGTAACTGGCCGCCGCAGGCCGGTGAAGTGTCGATGGAAGTGGAGCTGGCGGATCGTCTGGGCGTGAAGCTCGGCGATACCTTAACCTTCAGCGGCGACACCCAGCAGTTCAGCGCCAAAATCACCAGCTTGCGTAAGGTAGATTGGGAAAGTCTGCGGCCGAATTTCTTCTTTATCTTCCCGCCGGGCGCGCTTGATCAACAGCCACAAACCTGGCTGACCAGCTTCCGCATGGCGAGCAATCCTGCGCTGCTGGCACAACTTAATCGCGCATTCCCGACGCTGAGCCTGCTGGATATCGGCAGCATGATGCGCCAGATCGGTCAGGTGCTGACGCAGGTGAGTCAGGCGCTGGAAGTGATGGTGGTGCTGGTCACGGTGTGTGGCGTGCTGCTGCTGCTGGCGCAGATTCAGGTCGGCATGCGTCAGCGTCGGCAGGAGTTGGTGGTCTATCGCACGCTCGGTGCCAGCAAGCGCCTGCTGCGCGGTACGTTGTGGTGCGAGTTTGCGCTGCTGGGCGTGGTGTCGGGGATTGCGGCAGCGCTGGGCGCGGAAGCGGCGCTGTGGGGCTTGCAGCGCAAGATCTTCGATTTCCCGTGGCAGCCAGACTGGACGCTGTGGATCGCCTTGCCGATCGGCGGCGCGCTGCTGCTCTCGCTGTGCGGTGCCTGGCTGGGAATTCGTTTATTAAAACAGAAGGCGCTGTTTAGAAGCTTTAATGCCTAAATTGTCGATGGTGGCGTAACCAGGTGCGCATAAATGCGCACCCGAAACACCTGTAGGGTCGCCATTCATGGCGACCTGGC